>NZ_WEII01000059.1:0-29667 GCF_009183805.1 Bacillus sp. B2-WWTP-C-10-Post-4
ATATTAATTTATCTATCTATTGATATAATTAAATTATTTATTTTTAAAAATATAGTTAATATGTGAATAGTTTTCGAAAGGACCTGCTCAATCAATGCGGAAAAACATAAGATGAAACGAATCCATTAAAATACATGAGTGAACCTTAGTTTTCCCCTCTTATCTAAAGGAGGAACTATTATGGGTTATGGTGGTAGTTGTGGCTTTTCTGGAGGCTTTGCTTTATTAGTTGTGTTATTCATTTTATTAATCATCGTTGGAGCTTCTTGCTTCTGCTAAAAACTATTGGAAAAGACACTCATATAGAGTGTCTTTTCTTTCGTGCAAAATGATTCCTGACAATAGCCAACTGTATAAAGTATACGGTATACTTTTGCCTCATTAGACATATAAAAATGTTGGAGGGATGTTATGAAACTAGTAGGGAAGCACATTTATATTCGGCTTTATAAAACTGATGATGCTAACGAGTTAGCTAACTTACATATTAGAAATCGCGAATTTTTTCAACGAGTTTGTCCATTGCTCCCAGAAGTTTTTTATACAGAAGAACATCAAAAAATACGTCTTGAACAAGCTCTAAAAAAGACAGCTGAAGGGCAAGTATACCCTTTTGGAATCTTTTTAAGAGAAAATGATAAACTGATTGGAGACATTTCATTAACTCAAATTGTTAGGGGAGACCTCCAAAGCTGTTATACGGGATTCACTTTAGATAAGGAGCATAATGCAAAGGGCTATACAACAGAGGCTCTTCAACTTGTTGTAGATTTTGCTTTTAGGGAATTAAAGCTACATAGAATTGAGGCAGGAGCGATGCTTGATAATATAGCATCTATTCGTGTATTAGGAAAAGTGGGGTTTAAAAAAGAAGGTATAGCGAAAGAAAATATAAGGATTAATGGCAAATGGACAGATCATCAAATATTAGCTATTATCAATAGTTTGGATGTGTAAGCTTATTTTGATTCCAATAAAGATAATCATGTAACTCTTCAAACTCTACCAACAGTTTTATAGAGACCTGTACAATTTTCGGATCAGAAACTAACCTTACAAGTCTTGAAATTCCACCTAACTCTACAATTACTCTATTTGAAAATTTTACAACTAACCACACTAAGACTCTTATTCGTTTTAGTTTGAGCTTTAGCTTTGTATTTGCTGCGTTCGTCACATTGACTAGTAGAACATTTAAATCCACAACTCCACAAACAATTAGATTAACACCAGGGAGATACAAGGACTTTCTTATTTGAGGATGTTAAATGCCACTTCAGTTAACGCCTCATCAAGGCCATTATTTATCCAACAAACAACATATATTTGTTGTGATAAATCAAATTCATATTACTGTGAGAATAGTGACTATGGTTAGTATTAGTTATTAAAGAGAGCTTTGGCTCTTTTTTTATTTTCTTTCGACATAATATGACAATATATGAATTAATAGTTTGGTATTATTATCTAGAAATCTTACATTTATCTACAAATTATTATTGTATTTTCAGGTTTTTAAATGTAAAATATTTCAATGTAAATACATACCATTTAGGGGGATAAAGAAATTTATGAAAAAATTATTAGCTTCAGCAACAGCGGTAACACTATTAACAGTGGGGTACAGTTCTTCTGCATTTGCAGCTAAGAGTCCTAATGATACAAAAAACTGTGGACATTTTAAAAGTCAACAAGATGCTCAAGCATTCTGGGATCAAAATGGATATGGTGTTGGGAATGATCCACATCGTTTAGATAATGATAAAGACGGCATTCCATGTGAAGATTATAAATATCCAAAGAGCACAAATACTACAACAGAAAATAAAGAAACTACTAAACCTCAAGAACAACCTAAACAAGAAAATACTAAACAGGAAAACATTAAACAAGAACCTGTTAAACAAGAAAACACTAAGCAAGAGAATTCAAAACAAAACAACCAAGCAATAAATAATAAACAAGAACAAACTAAGCCTCAAACAACTGCAAAAGAAACAAAGAAAAATACTAATACAACTGTGAAAAAAGAAACGAAAAAACAAGGTGAGAAATTACCTAATACAGCATCAAACGGTGTTACAATGATGTTAGCAAGCTTAGGATTAGCATTAGCTGGATCTGTATTAATGTTCCGTCGCAAAAAGACAAACGCATAAAATAGTTCCTTAAAACGGCAGGAGAAATCCTGTCGTTTTCAAATGGAGTGATAAAAGTGAATAAAAAACAATGGATAGGCTTATGTTTAACTGTTATTGGACTTACTATCTTTTCCTATTATTTTCTAGAATGGTATAGTGCTAGACAATCAGCAGAGTCGTTAACAACTAACGAGGCTAAACAATATGAGACCTCCACACCTTCTAAAGAAAATGAAACGCAAAATAGCAATCAAACAGAGACTGAGACGGAAACTACATTACAACCGGAAGAATCTGTACAAATTCCCGCTTCAAAGGTAAACCATCAGTTAGGAGATAAAGTAGCATATTTAATTATCCCTAAAATACAAAAGAAATACTCTGTATATTGGAGAGCTGATGATAAAGTACTAAAAAAGGGTGTAGGTATGTTTGTTAGTGACTTAACCACTACACCATCTGGAAATGGTCATACAGTTCTAAGTGGACATAGAGATACTGTTTTTACCGAGCTAGGTCAATTAAAGGAAAATGAACAACTTATTGTGGAATATGAAAATAAAACATATACATATAAAATTAACAAGCATTGGATAACAGATTCAGAAGATCGAACAGTTATTGTAGAAAAAAGTGAGCCAACATTAACATTAACAACTTGTTATCCTTTTGACTATATAGGAGACGCTCCAGATCGGTACATAATTGAATCATCTCTACTTTCCATTCGGTAAGGAAGAAGGTCCAAAAATTAAAGTGGTTTAAGTAGGAAGAAGGCACCTTTGGGTGTCTTTTTTTATGAGTAAGAAGTACTGCCAATATGCGAGAAAAAATAGGTCATAAGACGGAATTTCAGCCTGAAAATTCTAAACTATCTTTTTTATTTCCTTTCGACATAATATGACAATATCTTTATATATAGTTTGTTATTATTATCTTGGCAATCTTATATTTTACATAATTGGAGGAACAAACGTGGGAAAAATATTTAAATTTGGATGCCTAGGCATTATAGCTTTATTTGTAATCGGAATAATTGCTATGGTCGCTGGTGGTGGAGACTCAACAGAAAAAACTTCAACAGACACTAAAGCAGTATCAAAAGAAGGTGTATCTTCTGATGTAAAAATCGCTGTAGGATCTATGGAAACAGTAGATTCTGTGGGTAATGAATATACAAAAGAACAAGCACAAGGTGTCTTTAAAATTTTAGAGGTTACACTTACTAATAATCAAAAAGACGCTATCACTGTTGATGCTAATAGTTTTAAATTAGTAGATAGCAAAGGTCGTGAATTCACATATTCAACACAAGGTCAAACATCTTTTGACCTGGCTAATGGTGGGAAAACTGACTTCTTCTTAAAACAATTAAATCCTGGTCTAACACAGACAGGTAAAATTGTATTTGATATTCCAAAAGATGCTGAAGGTCTTTTCTTAAAAGCAAGTGGCGGTATGACAGGTAAAGAAATTAATTTAAAAGTTGAATAGTTAAAAGCACTCGAAAGAGTGCTTTTATTCTTTCTCAATAACCAAAATTATTTAACGTGGTAAAATAATACTCGGATTGGTATCCAATGCCATATTACGACGGTTCAAATCGTAAGAAGACACTTTTCAGTGTCTTTTCTTTTGTACATTATATCTATTACATGCTCATTGATTTTTTATGTCAAATATACATAAAAAAGAAGAGATGCGCTAACATCACTTCTAGTAATTGCTACCGTCAGGATGGTAGTTATATCATTTATTTTTACGAAACCTACCCTTTTGCTTCCGATGGCAACGGGGATTGTTTTTTGTTATCTTTTTTCTAAAGTTTGTTTCCTAAAAACATACGCAGAAACTTCACTTACAATTGCTTTCACAAATTCTTTTAGAAGCTCAAACAAAAAATCTATAGATATATTCTCTCCCCCTTTTCTTTCAAATAGAAAGGAGGAATAAATAATCACCCTCACAATATACAGTTAATTCTACTTTATCATACTAGTACAATCTCACCTATATAAAAAAGACCACCATTTGTGAAGTGCACCCCAATTGTTAGACACATAATTAACAATTGGGTACAATTTCATATTGGTAGTCTTTTTTGGGTAGTTTTAGAGATTTTAATTATAACATCTAAATATATTATTTCCAACATACTATATTTTTTATAATTCTTGATTTCTCACTCTTCATTGCATGATAACTTTCCCTATAACGAGTAACAAATAACATGAAAAGAAAAGATTGAGAAATTCAGAGTAGAGTTTGGACTAGCAACTAACTATAGAAGTAATGTTGGATAAGCTGTAACTCAAGGAGTAAAAGGAGTAGCCCCGTTGAAAGGAAGAATGGAAGAAGCTCAAAAATAAATCAAGCTTTTCGATCAAAAGCTAAGTAACGCTCAAGCTAGCTTAAATGGAATTGAATCAAAATTGGGTGTTAACCGAAATTAAAAATCATAACAAAATATAACATAACATGAAAAAATAATATTTGGATGGGAGTCCAATACATATTATTTTAATTAAAGTGGTTCAAGTCGGAAGGCACCTTAGGATGTCTTTTCTTTATAAAAAAGGACTCCTAAAGCACCTTAAATTAGTCAACTTCAATATTACTCTCTTTTATTAGTTTGTTTAAACATAATATATTAATTTTAAGTTAAAAATTTGTTATAATAAGTAAATGATTATATTAATTAGATGGAGAGGATACAATATTATGGGTTATAAGTTTCGTAGAATTATCCAAGTTTCCCCGGGTGTGAAAATTAACTTTACATACACAGGTACGGGAAGGAACTCCATTCCACCTGAATCAAGAACAACAACTTATATACCTGGAACTGGAATCTCGTATACACCACGAATAGCTGATTCAAACAACTATTATATACAACGAGGGTTTCAAGGGCAAAACACTTCCTATTCCACTATGAATGAACAAGATTACAATACAGTAAGAGCATTTGAGCAGGTAAGAGAAACCAAAACTTACATTGTTACTGCTTTTCGTAAGAAGGATAATCAAGTAAACTCCGTGGGTAGAAAACTAATGAAACCACTTTCCATAATTGCAGGCGTTTTTGCAGGCCTATTCTTACTTATGATGCTTGTTATACCTGCTCTATTCCTGGCAGTCATGTCTTTCCTATGCTATAAAAATATAAAAACACCATTTGCAGTTGTATGCCCAGAATGTGATGCTGAGAATCTATTCATTTTTGAAGAAGAGAAAATTGCTTGTCGTAAATGTGAGAGCACTCTTATAATCCAAAAATAAAAGGTTCTCAAATACACTTCCAAAAAATGAATTGTGGTATTGAATTCTAAGATAGCCCTTGAAGCTCATAATTGTTTCCATACCTCCTTGAAGGCTCCAGCTCTCTTTTTCATTTACATTAGGAGGAATGAACAACTATGTTTAAAAGATTAGCAGTATTACTTATTGGAGCTCTATTATTATTTGGTTTATCCGCTTGTGACAGCGTTAAATCAATGACAAATAATGTCACGGTTGGTAAGGTAATTGAAGAATTTAAAGCTGCAGGATTAGAAGCTGACAATCCTAGTGATCTACCAGAAAAAGAATTTGGAAATACTAGAAAAGAAGCAAAGCGCATTCTGGTTCCAGCATTAGGTGAAGATAGTGGTAGTAGAATATTTGAGTTTAAAAACAAAGAAGATCTTGAAATAGCTAAGAAATACTATGACGATTTAGGTAATGGTAATCAAATGCTATTCTCTCATACTTACGCAAAAGGTAACTTTCTTATACAAATGAATGGTGATATGGAAGATGACCAATTTAACAAATATAAAGAAATTATGGACAAAGTAATTAAGTAAGTTAAAGGATCCGCTTTCATTTATATGAAAACATGTTAGAATTATCTTTGGATTGGCGTCCAATACATATTATTAAAATTAAAGTGGTTCAAGTCGGAGGAAGGCACCTTAGAGTGTCTTTTTTTATGGAAATATTTAAAAGAAAGACACCTAAAAGAGTGTCTTTCTTTTAAAATAAACATACTATTGAATCCAACCCTCATACTTAGCGACATATCCCCCGCCATCTTCATTGATTTCTTTTAAATACCAATACACTGTCCCGCCACAAGCTTGTTCAGTAAAAGTAGTAGCAAAAATTCTTTTGGAATTTCTCACTTCTCTTACATACTTACCGTTTTCCTTTTTATAGCATTCTGCTAATTGTTTTACAGAACTTGGTGTATTAGATCCATTTTCTGTACTTGCTGAGGCTGCCCCAATCCCCCCTGTTAATGCGATACCAGCTACTAATGCTCCTACTACTAATTTCTTAAACATAAAAATGCCCCCTTAATACTTTTTTATAACCTGCAACTTAAATGTATCACTTTTTCATTAATTGTAAATATTTTGAATTTATAGAAATATTTATTTGAATTTTGTTAATATTGGTAATTTATTTTATCAAATGGAAAATAGAGGGGTTTATGATAATATGTAATAATGCATGTTCATTCAGCAAAAAATCGTGATAAAATCTAAGCACCTGTTCTATTTTTTCAGTTATCTTAGAAACCTTACTTCTTATTTACCCAAATGGGAGGCGCTTTATGGCGCCTTTTTTTTATTTTCAAAAGGACCTGCTCATTTAATCCATAAAAACATAAAGTAATTTGAATCCATTAAAATACATGAGTGACTCCTTATTTTTCTCCTCCTATTTAAAGGAGGAACTATTATGGGCTTTGGTGGTAGTTGTGGCGGCTGTGGTTTCGCTGGAGGATTTGCTTTATTAGTTGTATTGTTTATTTTATTAATCATCGTTGGAGCTGCTTGCTTCTGCTAAAAACTATGGGAAAAGACACTCTTATTTGGGTGTCTTTTTTTGGTACATTAAAAAGCCTCGCCATCCTATGGAGATGGTGAGGTCCTTAGGGCATATATCCTCTTTTCTTATACATATTAGATTCTTTATACACACATTGAAAATATAGCAAAATATGGACATAATATCCAGAAAAATATATGTACTAAAGGTGGGGTCGTCGCCCATAGAAGGAGGCGTAATGAGGGCTTTAGCTAGAGCTTTAATAGTATTTTAGGGGGTGAGTTTTATGAGGGCACAAGAGGTTCTCATAGAGAATAACAAAAAGAGATACATATTATTGGAACAAGAAGGATTACCTGTAATGCCAATTATGAAATCCCAATTACATATAGTGAACGAAAACAGCGTAAATAGCCAAAAGGCCACATACAAAGTTTGCTATTGTAATCATATTTTGTATGTAACTCATCACATGCTTCCCCTCCTTTTTACTCATTACAATCAAGATCCTCCTGTTTTTCTTCCAATATAACCTTATTTATTTTCGTTAACGTATCCGTCATTTGCTCTAAAGCATTTATATAGATTTTTGAAAAGTATTTCTCAATTAATACATCATCTAACTCAGACAATCGCTCTATATACTTACTACCGTTTGGACCAAGTGTAAGGAAATACTCCCTTTTATTGTTAGGGTTTACTTGTTTTGAAATCATCTTCTGCTTTTCCAATTCCGATAAAACTTGGCTCACAGCCATTTTTGATATATTAAAAGTAGCCGCAATGTGATTTGCTGTCGTATTCTCATTTAAATTAGTATGAAATAGCATGCTCCCTTGCTGTCCTGTAAGACCGTACTCATCTTTTAACTCCTAAAACGGTAAAATTTAGAATTAATTATAAACTCTGTTCATTTCATTAATTATTTCTTTATACGTTCTAGTCATAGCACTCTTCCTCCATGCTTTATTCACAACGAAAAAAGAAGACATCCATCAAGGTGCCTCCTTTTCCTAATTAAAATTTTAAACTCTCACCATTCGTCGCAATTACTTCTTTATACCAATTGAAACTGTCCTTCTTCGATCTTTTTAATGAACCTTTTCCTTCATTATCTTTATCAACGTATATATATCCATAACGTTTTTTCATTTCGCCAGTAGAAGCACTGACAAGGTCAATCGGGCCCCAACTTGTATAACCGATAATATCTACTCCATCTTGAATTGCTTCGGACATTTCGATCATATGCTTCTTTAGATAATCAATTCGGTACTCATCATTCACTTCGTCTTCATCATTTAATTGATCGATTGCACCGAGACCATTTTCAACAACAAATAAAGGTTTTTGATAGCGATCATAAAGTTGATTCGCTGTAATACGGAAGCCCTTTGGATCAATTGTCCATCCCCACTCTGATTTTTCAAGATATGGATTTTCAACTGAACCGAATACATTCCCGCTCGTTATGCTTTTTAACACTTCTGAATCTGTACTTGTTGCTCTACTTGCATAATAACTAAATCCAATATAATCAACAGTATACTCTTTTAAAATTTCCTCATCTTCTTTTTCCATTTCAATTGTTAAATTATTATCTTTAAAGAAGCGTTTTGCGTATCCAGGATATGCTCCTCTTGCTTGTACATCAATGAAGAAGAATGATTCACGGTCTTGTTCCATCGCACGAAGAACATCGTCTGGATTACATGTATATGGATACGTTGCACCAGCTGCGAGCATACAACCAATTTTTGCATCTGGAATGATTTCATGACAAGCTTTTACAGCTAACGCACTTGCGACAAGTTGGTGATGTGCTGCTTGATACTGAATTTGTTTTTTATTATCACCTTCTTTAAATGCTAGACCTGCTCCCATGAAAGGTAAATGTAAAAGCATATTAATTTCATTAAACGTCATCCAATATTTCACTTTATCTTTATATCTATTAAAAATCGTTTTTGCGTACGTCTCGAAGAATTTTACAAGCTTTCTACTTCTCCAGCTTCCATACTTTTCTACTAAATGAACAGGCACATCAAAGTGAGCCATCGTAACAACTGGTTCAATGCCATGCTTCAACAGTTCATCAAATACGTTATCATAAAACTGTAATCCTGCTTCATTTGGCTTTTCATCATTACCATTTGGGAAAATACGCGTCCACGCAATCGATACACGTAACGCTTTAAATCCCATTTCTGCAAAAAGAGCAATATCTGCTTTATAACGATGATAAAAATCAATTGCTTCGTGTGATGGATAAAACTCTCCTTCTACTGGTGTGAAGGAATGAATATTTCCTTTCATAATATCCCAGCGGTTTTCACCAGTTGGTAATAGATCAACCGTCGTTAATCCTTTTCCGTCTTCTACATATGCGCCTTCAACTTGATTGGCAGCAATCGCTCCCCCCCATAAAAATCCTTTAGGAAAAATAACTTTAGACATATAGAAAAACTCCTTTATATAAGATTTAACGAGGAAAGGTATTACGATTCTCAAGGAATACCTTTCTTCGTGTGAAACATAATGAAATGTAACTACTATTTAACTCCTAACTCTAGTAAAGAATCTCCTGCTTGAATCTTTTCTACTTCAGTTTTTTTCATACTATATTTATCATAATTTGTAACAACAACTGGTGTTGTCACAATATAACCCGCCTTTTGAATTTCAGCTATATTAAATTCAATAAGTAATTGCCCTTTTTCTACTCTCGCTCCTTGTTCAATATGAGAGGAGAAAAACTCGCCATTTAATTTCACAGTATCCATCCCAATATGGATTAAAATTTCAGCACCTGAATCCGCCGTAATTCCTACTGCATGATTCGTCGGGAACAGCGCAGAAATTGTACCTGATACTGGTGAAAATAACTTTCCTTCCGAAGGCTCAATCGCAACGCCTTCACCTAACGCACCTGATGCAAATGCAGCATCATCAATGTTTTGAAGTGGCATAACTACACCATGAAAAGGACTAAAGATTACTTCATCATCGTTTGATGCAGCAACTTTATCAATTGTTCCATCTGTTTCTGTAGATGTTTGCTTTTTTGTAAAACCAAATAAGTAAGTCAGAATAAAACCTACTATTAAAGAAACAACCATCGAAACAATTGCTCCCCAAAATCCAGCTGTAATCCCATCTTCCGGACTAATAAATGTCGGAAGCGTAAATATGCCAAGCCCACCCGTCATATAACTTTGTGTACCAAATACGCCAAGTATTGCGCCGCCAACTCCCCCAGCAATACAACTCATAATAAACGGCTTTTTAAGAGGGAGTGTAATACCATAAATCGCCGGCTCTGTAACACCGAAAATACCTGAAATAAAAGCCGGAATACTAAGTGTTTTTAATTTCTGATCTTTCGTTTTCATCCAAACGCCAAGTACAGCACCAATTTGAGCAAATGAAGCAGCAAATATAAGCGCTAGTATCGGATCAATACCGTGTACTGCTAAATTATTATAGCCAATCGGAACAACGCCCCAATGAAGGCCGAATATGACAAGCACTTGCCAGAAAGCACCGAGTAAAGCACCCGCTACTAATGGGCTTGAATTATAAAGCCAAAGCGTCGCCTGTCCTAAAAACTGCCCTGCCCACGTCGCAATTGGACCAATAACGAGAAATGTAACTGGTACAACGATTAGTAACGTTAAGAATGGTAGTACAAATGTTTTCACAACATCCGGAATGACCTTCTTTAAAGACTTTTCTACTTTCGCTCCAAAATAAGAAGCGAGGATAATTGGAATAACAGATGATGCATAGTTCATTAAAATAACTGGTATTCCTAAAAACGTAATATGAATTGGTGATTCAAACATAGTCCCTGCAAATAACGTATATAATGGCTCACTTGCTGTTATACCGGATAGAGCCGGATAGACTAATGCTCCACCAATTGCCATACCGATGAATGGTGATCCTCCGAATTTCTTACTTGCTGTATATCCTAAGAAGATCGGGAAGAAATAAAATAACGAATCGCCAACTGCATTTAATATTTGATACGTTCCTGACTGTGTACTTAACCAGCCTAACGCTACAAATAGTGCATTAAATCCTTTAATCATCCCTGTTGCAGCTAACACCCCTAAAATAGGAGTGAAAATGCTAGAAAGAATATCTATTAGACTACTCTTTTTCTTCTCACTCGCACTTTCTTCCTCTGTTTCTTGAAATCCTCCGGCAGCAATAACCGCTTTATACACGTCGGATACATGGTTACCAATTACAACTTGATATTGTCCGCCGCTTTTCATAATAGTCACAACATCTTCCATACTTTTCAGTACTTCTGTATTAGCTTTCCCCTCATCTTTCAACTGAAATCGTAAGCGAGTTATACAATGTATAACGCTATTTATATTTTCTCTCCCGCCAACATGTTTCAGTATGTCTTTTGCCAATTTTTCATACTTCATAATAATTTCTCCCCCTACAATCATCTCATTTATCATTTTTATAAAAAGAAAAAACCTAAATTAACCATAACGGTGCGATACATATGAATCACTCCATTACAAGTCAATTTAGGTTTTGCCTGCTAAACAGTAACAATCCCGTTTATTCAATTACATAATTCATTGCGTTTCGTTACACGATGAATGTGCAACGTCAAATACACCTTTTCATCTTTTGAAAGATGACTATTATGTGCTTTTTGTAAGTATGCTTCAATTTTTTCTGTACAACAATACGCCTCTTCGTACTTATTTTTCACTTGCTCGTATAAAAAATCATCATCGGCCGAGCTCAATTCCTTCTGCATTAAACGCTGAGCAAAATATCGTAAATGCGTTACAAACCGACTATAATTAAATGAATTCTCATCTAAGTTCATCTTATAGTGGTACTTTACAACATTTAAAATATCTTGGACGATTTTCGTCATCGTTACCGTTTGTTGCATTGCCGGCTCTCCTTGCTGTGCATTAACGAAATGCAGTGCAATTGACCCTGCCTCATCTTCAGAAAGTCTAAGCCCAGTCTCTTCTTCAATGATGTTCAAAGCTTGTAGACCAATTTCAAACTCTTTCTGATAGAACCTCTTTATCTCCCAAAGCAGAGTATTTTTGAGATCCATTCCTTCTTTATGCCGAGTTAAGGCGAAACTTAAGTGATCCGTTAATGTAAGATAAATATAATCACTTAAATCCCCCGGCAAAACTGTCTTAGCAAACTGAATAATTCTCTCTGTAATCTCTAAATTTTCTACAGGAATTTCAGTTAGCAACTTAGCGAGTTTCTCTGATAATTCTCTTGTTTCTAGCACAAAGGTTTTTTCTATCTTAGATTCATCAATCGCATCGCCTACTTTTTTCTGAAATCCCAAACCTCTGCCCATAAGTACAACTTCTGTCTCATTATCCTTCATCGTACAAACAACATTGTTATTTAAGATTTTATGGATTCTCATATTGTTCCACCTTCTTCTTAAAGTCACAAAAGGTAATAAAAAAACCTAAACTGATTCCAAAAGCCACACTACACCCGTAGCCTCTAGATCAATTTAGGTTTTGCCTGCTGAACAGTAACAATCCTTTTATTTATTAACTTACCTTCATTATACACAAAAAGTAAGCGGTTGCAACGATAAATTATTGAATTTTTTTTTACAAAGAAAAATACTAACAGTTAATCAGCTGTTGCTTAAATTCCACTAAAACTTTCTCTCTTCATAATCTTCCGTATCAGCTTCTTTCTACAACTCCTGCTACGTAGTCAGATGCTTAATATTATAAAGCAAAGAAAGAAGAATATAGTTTAGTTCCTGTAATTAAGGATTTAAGTAGCATTTTACTTATTAGTACTTATTAGTACTTTAAGTTTTTTTGATTGTTGTACTATGATTTCCCGTTCTATTGAACTACTCACCACTTAACGTCCTTACGGACTGTTTAAAGTGGGAGATTCCTGCGAACACCGATGTATCCACCAGTTATCTTAGCAGGCTCAGCCCGTAGTCCCTACGGTGAAAACAGAAGTATCTTGTACGTTGACTCATCACGCTACCTACTTTAGCTTGGTTTTCGCAACTTCGGCAAACGTGGGATGGTAGAACGTTGAAGATTTTACGATTGCAACGTTTTTCTGCAACCAACCTTATATCTTCAGTTTGCAAAGAGCGATCTGTACAAGTATATAATAGCAAACATGTTGGCTTACGCCAACCGACATTCATCTCTCACCTATTTGCTGGTGCTATCTCACCTTCACACAAATTGAGGAGGGAGTCTTCTGTCGTAAAACGATAAAAAAGAAAAAATATTGTTTGGAGATTATTCTACATATTTAAATGAAATTATTGATATCGATAGGAAAAAGCCCTTAAAATTCTCCTCTTTATATCAGGCAATTCTTAATGCTTATTCAGAAGGGAAATTTAAGGGTGTTGAAAACTTTCATTTAACTTTAAGTGGGATTTTAGAAAGGAGTAAAATACACGATGATAAGTTAAGTAAATATCTTCTAAATATGGAGCATGAAAGGGGAAAAGATAAGGCTAAGTTTTTCAAAAATGCCCTTGGGATAGAGTTGAAAGATAAACAATATTTAGCGGAAGAAATATTGAAAAAGATAAATTTTGGAGAATTTAAAGATGTATCTTTTATTCAAAATCCTCAATATGAACAGTTAAGATTTGTTACTTTAATAATTATTGAAGGAAGAAATGGTGGATTTGTTTCTATAGATACTGTTTGGCAAATAACAGAGAATGAATCCCCAGTATTAATTACAGCTTATCCAACACATAAAAAAACTGTTCAATAGATGGATTATAAAAAATTAGATAGCTGAAATTAAACAACTTTATTATTTCTGTTTTAGGTATTATTTTTTGTACAAATTTATTATTAAATTACTTTACTATCACTACACAATTTCGGTTGGGCGGAGTCAAAAAATTCTAGTCCATTATGACGTTAAGTGGTGGGTAGTTCACACGGCCAGTTGTGAAAAAACGATGCTATGATCCATTGAACGAGTTTCATCATGGCATATGGATCTATACAATCTTCTACTTTCTTCATCTGATAGCTTATACTTTTTTTGTCCAAATTGTATATAAACGAAAATGTATTGTCATAGCAAGTCTAGCCATTGTTGTACATTATTTTCTAATTTCTTGAAATAATGTATAATTAAAGTGCCCTACACGAGATATCGAGTCATATCTCATCGTCATTTTAAAAGGATCTCCATTTTTATATGGAGATCCTTTTAATCCAAATAAAACTACTAATTTGACATAATAAAAAATGAGCTGGATACACCCTCTATTAATATCCACCCATCTTAATGACTAACACAGTCATAAACATACTAAACGAGAGGCTTTTTAAGTACTTATTTTCATCGTTTGCTACAAAAAGAGCTAAACAGCAGAATAGAGCCCATCCTAACCAAAATAGCATTCCCTTAATCATTGGTAAATCAGTCAATCAAATCTACTCCTCTGAATGTTTTATCTCTTACAATGTTTAATATATTAATTTTTCTTTCATATTTTAAGAGCTAAATAAAAAAAGACAGAAGTTTTACGTTCTGTCTTTTTATTTACCTTAAAGTAATCCATTCATAGCTAGCCCACTCTTTGGGTTTTTTATCGTACTTAATACGACCAGTCGTATAGAATGAAGCAATCATCCATTGTATAAGGTTCATCTTTGCATATGGATCAATACAATCCTCTACTTTTTTTAATTGATAGCCTGTACTATTTTTCTGCCAAATTGTATATAAACGAAAGTGTGTTGTCGTAACAAGTCTAGCTTTTGTTGTAACTTGCCATTTCGCAATTTTCGTTAAATCCTCTTTGACCTTTCGATCATACTCTTGTTTTATGACTTTATAACTCTTATCTTTATTAATTAATCCATTAGAAAATGAAAAAGGCATTTGATGCACCTCATAGACAGTTCCTTCTTCATCTCCTAAAATGTTTGATTCTACTAGAAATATATTTTTTAGTTTTAATTGTTCCGTTAATTCTTTTCCGCTCCGATAGAATGGTTTTTTCATCTTCTGCAATAAGATAACCTGCACAATTAATCCAATTAGTAACGGATATGCTAATACCAACAACATACTAATAAACATATTTAAAATGAAAACTCCTATAAGCGCAAAGATTGTAAAGTAAATATAGGTTTCTCTTTGATGAATGATCCTACTGTTCAAACCAAGATACCTCCGTTTTGATAGATAGTGAACGCAATATACACCATTGCCCCTAGTAAAATAGAACAAGCCCCAGGAAAGCTCTGTATTAGCTTTATTTCTTTCTTAGGCAGTTTCACACCAAATATAGACGCAGCATGCTCCAATTGGTCTTTAATGGCCCCTACAAAACCTAAAATTTTTATTAATCGATAAATGCTAGCAATCCAAAAGAATAGTAAATGGAAAGCTGTTAATGTAATCGCGGTAAGCATAGCCGATTCTTCTACTACATTACTAACATATAGAGCTGCCACCACAAGCATTTTCGTATCACCGGGTGAAGAAAATTTAAATGTCTCTAACAATAAGCCACATACTAAGGCCATAGTTAGTACAATTACAATCTCTTTTCCCGTTCGTATTCCAGCAAAATACGTGATACCTAAACCTACTACTAAAAAAATGAAATGCCATATATTTTTTGTTTTTCTATACTTTAAGTCGGTAAATACATTAAGTACCATATAACTTAGAAATAATCCCATGATATACAGGCTCACTTTCTTTACTCCCCTCTTAATTTCATATAAAAATACTGTGTAAAAAAGGGAACCACTTTTAGAGTAGCCCCTTCGTTTATTTTTATATTTATTTTTTGTTCCAAGAATCAACATCTGCATTGCTTGATGCTTTTGTGAATCGAGCTAGAGTCGTATCATAACCACCTTGGGTTGCTTTCCATACGAACGGGCCAATTACTAATACAATAATCACCGCTAACGCGATTAACATACCGTTTTCTGATGATAATTGTGAGTCTTCGTTTTTTAACCAACTTTTCATTTTTGCTAACATTTCATTTCGTCTCCTTTATATATCAATTTTAAGTATCTACTAAAATTAGAACTTATCTATTTAAATCTTTAATTACTTATTCCAAGAATTTACGTCTGCATTACTTGATGCTTTTGTGAATCTTGCCAGGATCGTATCATAACCACCTTGGATTGCTTTCCATACAAACGGGCCAATTACTAATACGATAATCACCGCCAAGGCAATTAACATACCGTTTTCTGATGATAACTGTGAATCCTCATTTTTTAACCAATTTTTCATTTTTGCTAACATGATTGAATCTCCCTTATCCATTTATTTGAGCTATACGTAAAAAACATCATTAATTTAAAACTTCTATTACTTGTTCCAAGAATTCACATCTGCATTGCTTGATGCTTTTGTGAATCGAGCTAGAATCGTATCATAACCACCTTGGATTGCTTTCCATACAAACGGGCCAATCACTAATACGATAATGACCGCCAAGGCGATTAACATACCGTTTTCTGATGATAACTGTGAATTCTCATTTTTTAACCAACTCTTTATTTTTGTTAACATGTGTATTACTCCTTTTCCTATTTCATTTTTGATAATGTTTTCTATAAACTTGCAAATCCTTGCATTAAAGATTGAATAACAATCACCATCGGATAAATCACAATACAACCAATAACAGCAACGTTAAATTTATTCATTTCCATCGGCTTATTTTGAATGAGACGGTTATAGTTCTCATGTTTTAACTCGCGCATCATTTTAATTTGTGCGTCCATAATGCGAAGACTCTGTACCTTGTCCGTTTTTTGTGCTTGTTGCAATGCAATCGTAAAGGTATTTACTTCTGGACTATTTAAAGCAGCAGCAAAGTTTCGAAATGGTTGATCCGAGCCCGCATACATTTCTAATTCCGCAGTAAGTGTAGATACATACGGACGAAGATGTCTTCCAGCATATATCTCTGCCTTTTTTACTGCTTCTAATGTTGTATGTGTTTTTAACAACTGCAACATGGGAATTAGATACTCTGGTAATTCGAACTTCCTAGCTTCAATCGCCTGTTTGCTTCTGTTCTTTAATAGATAATCAGGATAGAAATAAAGCAATGGTGACATTAGAGCACCTACTTTAAATAAATAGTAATCATGAAATACAGTACATATTAAGAAAACAGAGGTAAAAATGATGGGATATGCTACCTTCATTCTCAGATATTCTTCTGGTTCCGTATCCAAGCCAGCTTCTTCTAACTTTTTCTGGATCTGCTCTTTTTTTTCTTCTGTCAGATACTTATGTGATAACGACTGGAAGGGAGCAAGCATCATTTGATTTAAATTTTTCTTTTCAATTCGTTTTGCATTTTCTACATAGTTCGTAAGTAAGCTACCGCTGTCTTTTTTACTTTGTATAAAGGTAGAGAATATCCAGTACATGACAACGAATACAACTACAGATAAAATCGTAGACACCTTATTCCCCTCTTTCTGTTGGGTTATAATTTGCAATCTTTTCTACACGGGTTGCTAGAAAAAATACAATCAACATATTTACCGCTAACGCAATTTTTCCCATCATAGAACCTGCTAAAAATCCATATGCTTCTTTTGACATCAACATAATAACAATTGGCATGGCGATAACGATTAAGCAGTTCTGTACAAAAGCCCGTTGTGCTTGCGACAAACTAGAACGCAATCTTGCCAGATATAGCTTTTGTTTTTCAAAATCTTCTGCAATATCTAGTAGGACTTGTACTGAATTTGTTCCACCTTCTCGGCTACACACTTCCAACATTTCATGGAAGAATACCAATTCTCTAAAGTTAAACGTTTCATTGAATTCTCTAAATGCACGATGCATTGTGGTTCCACCTTCTAATAAAAGAGAAACTTTTTCTATTTCTTCTTGAATGCTTTCATGCATCATTGGTTTCACCTGAACTAACACACGTTTTGCATTGTTGCTAATTTGAAGTGCATTTGCTACTGCCTTCATATAGATAGAAAGACGGTCAATGACAATCAAGTAGTAACATTTTTTTCTTCGATAAAGAAGAAACCTTGGAACTAAAAATCCAGATAAAACAGTAATCAGTGTAAAAGGATCTCTACCAAAGGAAAAATAGAATACTGCTGCAATACTCATTCCGGAAAGAATCGTATATAACCAGTACATACTTTTTGTCAATTTCCACTCGTACTTTTGGGCTTCTTGGATAACGGATTGTGGCAAATACATTCGTATCCCTTTGATATTTCTTAATTCCAAGCGTCTTTCTTCTTTCTCATTTTCTTGAACAAATTGAGAAAGAGCAGAACCTTTAGATTTTGCAAAAAGTAAAACGAGCAATCCTACACTAATAAAGATTAAAAATATACATCCATAAGCTAACAAACTATGCATACTGCACCTCCTTTTGTGAAAGGAATGGCGCATAAAGAGCTGGATTTACAGTAGAAGAACGGAATTTCTTCTCCATTTCAGCTGACATTTTTGCTGTAATGATATGATCTCCATGAATCTTTCCTACACTCTCATTCATTTCATCGTATTCCTCACCCGACGGAATAAATTGAGAAAGCTGATTGAACTGTATATCATCTCGATAATCTAACAATTCAATCATCTCTGTAATATAGCGATTCCCATCATCTTTCTTCTCTAAAAAGACAATCACATCAAATGTCTGTGAAATTAATTCATATAAATACTGAGCATCAATATTCGCACCACTTTGAAGGCACATAAGCATTAAACGTCTAACCGCTTCTTTTGCACTTCTTGCATGGACAGAGGTGAAACCAGGGTGCCCTGTTTGAAAGAAGTTAATCATTTTTAACGCTTCTTTCCCCCTCGATTCCCCTACAATTAATCGCTTTGGTCCCTGACGTAAAGCATTTGTTAACAATCTGTCAAAATCGATTACATTTTCTTCCACTTCTGATGCCCTACATTGCATCGGAACGAAGTGATGTTCTGGAAATATGCGATGTAAATAGAGTTCGGGGTTATCTTCTACTACGAGAGTACGTTCTTTCTGCTTCCCATTTGGAATATGAGAAGCAAGATACTTCATAAACTCTGACTTCCCTGTACCTGTTGCTCCAGCGACTAAAATATTCATTTTGGCTTTCACAGCTGCAGCCAAAAAGTGTAACATTTCTTTCGATGCTTGATTGGTAGATAAGATACGTTCTTTAGAGGCACGGAGGTGATCTGCATTCTTACGAATCGTTATTGTTGTTCCTAGCCCCCCTAGCTCATCTAGGACTATATTGATTCTTATATACGGAAATACGCAGTCAACATATGGCTTTGCTGTATTTAATGACTCTGATGTACTGTTTACCATCTTATAAGCTAGGGCTTTCACTTCTTCTTCTGTCTCAAATCGGTAAGGAAATGTACATTCTCCCTCTCCGATTTTTTCGTAAATGATTTCTTTTGTGCCATTGATATAAATATCAGTTACATCCTTATCTTCTTTTAAAGGTTCTATAATCCCAAATCCAACAATTTCATCACACACCATATTTAGTAACTGTTCCGAAGGTACATCTGAAACGACGACTTGATTGCTTAGTAAAAAGCCTTTAATAATTTGCTCCACAGCTGTTCTCTTCTCTTTATTCATAAAGGATTCGCTTAAGATATCACGATGTTCTTTTACTAAAAATGCACGAATTTCATCTGTAATATCTTTAATTTGTTGAGCTGTAGTTGTTCCTAACTTTCGAACCGATTTAGAACGAATCCTATAACCAAAGTGATATAAATCCACTCGATTTCGCTTTAAGGATACTTGTTTTTCCTGTAAATAGCCCCACATACTACTTGCCACCTTTTTAATTTCGTAAACCAAAGAGACCCTTTTTCATAGAGGAGTGCTGGGATGGAATATTAAGACCAGCTACTTCCATAATATGATGGACCTTTGCATTAATTTGCGGGGAACCAAATTGCATCCCCCATTCATAACTCGTACGATCTCTGTCATACGGAATTGTCACCGCAATGTTTTGGGAAGAAAGCTTTTCAATATCTTCTACATAGTCC
This sequence comes from Bacillus sp. B2-WWTP-C-10-Post-4, assembly GCF_009183805.1. NCBI lineage: Bacteria > Bacillati > Bacillota > Bacilli > Caryophanales > Bacillaceae > Bacillus > Bacillus sp. B2-WWTP-C-10-Post-4. Next base: position 20,043 of record NZ_WEII01000059.1, read on the forward strand.
TCGTCTCCCATATTCAAAACATGAATCATACGAGGTAATGTTAGCTTTGCTTCTTCTATTAGTTGTAATTCTCTTTTAATTGCTAACGCACCACGAGGGTTGCCATTTAGCACATGAACAACAAGGTCTGATTGGTATAGGATTGGGTAACTAAGCACCTCGGATAATTCAGTTGGTACCGATAGGATGATGTAGTCATATTCTGTATCTACAAGTGATTCGATAAATGTCGTTACAAACAATTCTTTGTTTTGAATCTCTGGGAATTGAGTTAAACTATAACCTGATGGAAACACCAGAAAATCCATCTTATCGTGTAATTTTTGCGTCAACCTTGGATTTACTTTTTTTTCTAGTAAATCTTGCTTGGTACAAATATACTGCAAGAGATTGTATTCATTTTCTTTTCTTACAAGCCCTAGCATATTTTTACTCTCATGGCTAAGACCTGTTCCAACCGCGAAGTTTGGTCTTACTTGGTCCGCTTCTACATAAAGCACCTTTTTCCCTAAATGAGCTAACTCATTTGCCATCGCAATACTTAACGTGCTTTTTCCTACGTTTTCGTTTGTCGCATAAAAGGCAACCATTCTTACTTGCCGGTCCATCTTAAAAGCCCCTTCCTTATTTGGATTCGTTCAGATACTGTGCAACATATTCTTTTACACTTTTAGATATGGGATTGGTTGAATGCTTCTCTACATAGTCTAAAATATTTTTCTGGTCAGATATTTGCGAGAATCCTTCTGCTGGTTCTAATTCTTTCCCTGTTTGTTCTACCTTTTGTCCAACTGCAACAGGAATTACATCTCCAAGTGTTTTCGCACGATTTAGATATTGAAGTTGTTCTGGTGAAACAGCCAATGTATATAATCGCGTTACTTTTGGCTTTTGTTTTCCTTCTTGTTCCTCTTTTGATTCTTTCTTTTCTAGTACAAATGCATCTTCTGTATTGCTATCCTTTGCAGCCGTAACACGTACACGTTGGAAAAGACCACCGAATACTACCTTCTCATTGTCCCCGTCCTTCACAACCTGCTTAAAATATAAGTCCACATAAGTGTTAGGAATGATACTATTACCTGAACTTGTTTCCAAATCAACGAGTAACGGGAATGCAACTTCTCCATCTTTCAAATTTAAAATGGCAGAGTCAGGTAACTCCTCTTTCTTTACTACTTTATTTTTAAAAAGATAGCTATTTTCGGTGATTGGCTGCCCATCATTTGTCCACTTACCTATAACCTCTTTTTTACTTACACGTAATGCATTTGGAGGAATCCCATCACCAGGTAATGTTCGTTCCACTAGCATTTCTTCTTTAATCTCTGTATGCGCAGGTATATCCTTTGCAGCTACAACAACTTTTGTTGGTTTTACTGCATTTTCTACTGCAAAATGATTGTATCCATAGATACCCGCTACTGTTATAGCAGCTAAACCTACCGCTGTAATCTGCTTCTTTTGAAACTTAGACGGCTTCAATGTTTATATTCCTCCTTATGTAGCCTTTAAACGCAAAAAAGGACACACCTATGGCGTAAAACGCCTTAGGTGTGTCCTTTTAGCTAATCTAAAGTCTATATGAAAATGTTGGATTTATTTTCTTTAATATTACAATTTCAATATTAAGATATATATAGTTTCATGTCAATCATTTCTAAAAAATATCTGTTTTTTCTATTTAAAAACCACGTAATCGATAATTAACCTCGCTCCAAAAACCCTGTTATAACAAGGTTTCTAACCTATTAAGCATCCCAAAAATATGTTGTAATTAATCTAACACAACTGAATATTCCAAGGTGTCGGTTGCTATCCTTTCTCTTTCATTTTATGGAGAAAAGAAGAGATCATTTGGAAATACTTTTCACAATAGTTGATGCAAGAGGCAAAATTATTATTAAAACGAAATCAATTTTGTTCCTGTTTCAAAATACTTTGCAGGAGCATAACTTTTCCCATTCCGACCCTGAAATTCACTTCCAATATATAACGATGCAATCATTACGATAATTCCAATGAAAATTACACGTTTCATACGTTGTTTTTTCTTTTTATCCATTCAATATTCCCCTTTCTACAAAAAAAAGACACATCCCATTAAGGGATGTGCCTTTGGTTTATCCATTCAGCTACTAGTTTAAGAAGGATATCTTATTGTGTTGATTCATCTAATTATACTATATTTTATTCTCATTTCCTATTTCTCATGTAATACCAATCTGTTAATTTATAAAGTACGTCTTCCTTACCAACCCAATTCCAACCAACTCCACTTCCTCCAGGGAATGGATCGTCAGGAAATACTCTTCTTTTTATGAAATCATCATACGCAACACCCTTAATCTCTACTTGCTCAGTTAAACATAAACTCATTTCATTGATACCTGCTGGAGCTGTTTCTACATTAAAAGTGTATATACCATCTTTTGTCTTCAGTGGTGAATACCATTTTTGGCCACCATCAATGATTTTCTCTTGTCCATCCCAATATAAAGACTTAGTTGGTCTTTTACTATCAAAAACATGTCCTGTTGCTTCAGATAAATACATATTTTTAGGTAGGAATTTTGCTGTAGTATCTTTAAGTTCTTTCTTCTCTAAATCTTGAGTAGACTTTAATCCTTCGTCTGCAAATGGGTATTGTGCCTTAGCAGCAGTAAATACACCAGGGTAATTCGCATTCCAATCATTTTTGTACTTACCGTTTACTTCATACGAAAATCCATAACCAGAATGTAGCTTAGAAGGAGCTAAATTACCAATACTCCCTGTCAAAGTTTCATAATACATTTCCCCAGTTATATCTTCTTTTGATACACGTTCACTTACTGTTTCTACTACACCTTTTACACTCGTTACACCACACATTGCCTTTTCTTTTGAAGGCTCATAGATTGCTGTTTTAATAGGATTATTTTTGTACGTAGTTTCCTCGATGTCTATACGATTACCAGCAGGGTTAATTTCCGCTTGAATTGTTCCTTTACCTTTATGTTGCCAGTCAAGGTTCAGGGTTTTCTTTTCTCCCTCAGTTAATCTTACCTTTTGTAAAGCTACTTGTTGTCCGTTATGTTTTAACACAACTACTGTTTCAGGATTCATATATTTTTCTTCTAATACATCTAACTTTTTAATTTTATTCTTCTCTTTTTCTAGTTTCTGCCTTGCATTATCTAGCCTACTTGCCGCACTATCTAGTTTATTTTCTTCCCAAGAGCAGTCTCTATCATAATAGTGGTCCTTTCCCTCGGCATCTACTTCATGAATTGGATTACGACGACAATAACTTAAGCTGGATTGTGCACTATCTCTATCAGATTCAGTGCTGTTTATTTCTTGTTGAGACTTATTAATATTGTTGTTTACTTTTGCTCTATATTGATCACGCTCTAGTTTAAAATTATCACGTGATACATCTACTCTTGTTTTGATATTCTTTCCTTCTCTTGCTGTTTCTCCTTCAATTCGGTCAGCAGAGAAATCAATTTTATATTTAAAGTCATCTTCATTACCTGGATCTGGGTTAGGTGTTACTTCAGTACCGCAGTTGCCATCAACATTAAAGTTAACAGTCTTTTCATTTGAATCCCTATGTACAGCATCTGTTGCTTTAATTTTCGCAGTATATTGCCCACACAATTGCGGCTGCCAGGTTATATCTTCTTTTTTAAATTGCCCTGCATCTCCTTCATTTGGTTTTTGGTTATCTTTTTGTGGAGTTGAACGTAAGTAATTTTCTTGATGATGAACAGTTTCGCCATCTTTTATAATATCAAGAATCCACTTGACTCGATTACGTTCACCGGCTGCCGCTTGATATGGATTTACTGTTGTCCCATTTGGATCTCTATCATTGTATCCCTTATTCTTACTTACATATTCGAAACCGTTAAATGTAAATTTCACAGGTACATCTTTTTTCCCACTAGACGCTTTAAAATCTTTTAGTTCAGGCTTACTAGTTCGTACATACCATAAGCTATAATTATTAACCTCACTTACTCCACCAGCTCCCGCATATCCACCAGAAAGATATGCAATATCACGAATCCAATAGAATAACCCATATCTTGAACCTTTTGTATTTACAATTTGATGTGATTTTAAATTTTCTAAAACAAACTCTGAATTCCCCCAATATTTATTAGCGATAACCGCCGAATCAATTCGTTCTTTCTCAGTTATCATCCTATCCCCAACAGTAACCGATGGATTGATATAACCTTCATTTGAAATTCGTACATACGGTTCACTTGAATCGGCATTTTGAACTAAATTTTCCCATGGATTCTCCCAATTAAAAGCCCCATTATATACAGCTGGATAATGCAAATCAGATAAATACATTAAGCGATTAGCTTCATATCCCTTTCCTGGACGTAAGTATTTCCCCTCCATTTGCAATTGTCCAGATAAAAGATAAGTATCCTCTTTCCCATCGAAGAAGGGAATATCATTATTCTTAGCATCTACCGAAATAGGTAGTATCAGCAGTAGTGATGTACAAGCAAAGAGTATTTTCTCTTTAATTTTCATGAATATTCCTCCTGAATATAAAAAAGGACACACCCGTACCATTGGCTGGTACGAAAGGTGTGTCCTTTACGTAATTTTAAAATCCGTATATTAAACTATATATTGATTCTAGCAAATTTTATTTCTCTTTACAATTACTTTATTTACTTTCTACTTGAATATACATCATTTTATCAGCAGTTGAATGCCCAATACGAACTTTATGGTTTTGAGTAGTGTAATTATTAATCACTTGAGCATCTACTGTCTCTTGGATTTCTTTATCTAAATTTAATTCAGGATTTATGAAAGTAACCCATTTCTTAGTTAATTCGACTGTTGCTTTATTATTATATAAGAAGACGATTTCAAAATTATTTTTATCTGTTGCATCAACATAGAATTGTGCTCCAATTGAACCTGCTGGTAAATACATATCTTTATCAATAAGTTTAACGTATACCCCAACATCGTTATACTTTAAATTAGTATTATATTTTTGATTGATAGAGCTAACAATATCTTGTCCCTCTTTGGTTACTAGTTTTTGAACAGTAACGTTATTGTTAAAAGCTTCTTGATTAAATTCCATATCATTAGTTGCTAAATTTTCATTTAACCCTACTGGCAATTTAATTTCTGGTTTTTCTTCAGGTTTTTCTTCAGGTTTTGTTTCAGGCTTTGGATCTGGCTTCACTTCTGGTTTTTCCTCTGGTTTTGTTTCAGGCTTTGGATCTGGCTTTACTTCTGGTTTTTCCTCTGGTTTTGTTTCAGGCTTTGGATCTGGCTTTACTTCTGGTTTTTCCTCTGGTTTTGTTTCAGGCTTTGGATCTGGCTTTACTTCTGGTTTTTCCTCTGGTTTTATTTCAGGTTTCGGATCTGGCTTCACTTCTGGTTTTGTTTCTTTTTCAACTGCATTAATAGAGTTATATAAGAACTGACTATACGCTTCACGTGTTACAAACATTTTTGGAGAATACATATTATCTCCTGTACCAATTGTAACCCCATTTTGCTCTAATGCACTAATTGCACTGTAAGACCAAGAATTTTTATCAACATCTGCAAATTTTGTTGTTTTCGTTGCCTTAAATTTAAAAGCATTTGTAAGCACTTGTGCCATTTGTTCACGAGTTAAAATATCATCTGGACCATACTTCCCATCACCAAATCCATTTACAAGTCCTGCTTTAGCAAGTGCTAAGATTTCTTTTTCAAACAAATGTCCTTTAATATCAGTAAAAGGATTTTTGAAGCTAGCATCTGCATCTGCTGGTTTTACGTACATATAAATCATACGAGCAACTTGCCCACGAGTTACATTATCACCAAAGCCAAAGATATTATTTCCGTACCCTTGCACTACTTTACGATTTGTTAAATCATAAATTGCTTTTGTAGACCAGTGATTTGCTGGAACATCATTGAATTTTAATGAGTCTGTGTTATCAGCCTTAGCAGTAAATGCTCCTGCTCCTAGTAATGATGTACCCATTATTGTTAGTGCTGTTGCTGTTTTTAAAAATTTGTTAGCCATTGTTTGTTCCTCCAAATATATTAGTTTTTCATAGATTCTTTTATTGTACCTAATTTAAACATAAAATCTAGATAATTTAACATATAAATTAATTAATTAACATTTTTTATAACTTCTGTTCTATATAGGTATATTTTTCTGACAAAAAAACTATACTTTTCAGCATAGTCTTTTATAGTACAAATCTTAGAATTTTCATTACTTAAAATATACTTGTCCCAATCCCTCTTTACTCGCCCATATCGGAGCTTTTATGCCATCTACACCAATCAGCTTAAATATGAAGAAATGGTGTTCTGCTTTCACCTTAAAAGAAAGGGATTGATTATGATCGATGCGTCCCTTTGTATACTCATACTTCCATCCATCCATCTTTTCTTCTTTCATTCTTTTCTCTATCCCAGGGACTAAATCCACTCTTTTTCCATTGTAATCATATTGAAATCCACCCTTATTTTCTGCGTTTTCTACCATATCAGCAGCAAAGTTATGTGCTTTCACTAACTGTATTCCATACAAAACGCCTTCGGGTAAAAGGCTAATTAATAATAAAGAAAAGGTAAGGAATAGAGCCGTAGTTACTGTATTTTGCATTTTTAATGCACCTACTCTTTTTCTTTATTTTACGTTTCCACCTAATTGTTTTTCTTTTCCATTCGCATCATAAATAATAATACTTCTCGCTTTACTCTTTATCGTTTCTTTTTTTTCATCAAATTGCTTAAAATAACTAGCAGCTTCTGCATCACCTTCGACAGCAATCATTGCTGGTTTTTCCTGTACATCATGTACAGTGAAGTTACGTTTTGAAGCGGGATCTTTAAAATCCGCATTACCATTATACGCCTTTTCAAACTCTTGTTTCGCTTTTTCTGGATCAATAGCTATTTCTTCTTCTGCACGCAGAGTACCTACTTTTACAGACTTAGCCACAGCTATCTCGCCTCCCCTTTCTAAAGACGATTTATTATCAGTATGTGTTGTATCTCCAATCACCATATCAGTTACAAAGAATAGACAACCTACAAATAACAGCAACATACTTGCTGCAACAATAAACTTTTGCATTCCTCTTCAGCCTCCTTAACTTTCAGACTTTCGAAATCGAAATCCACTTAAAATGGAACTTTTTTTGGAATTCAACAATTGATTTGGTAGCAATAACTCTGCTATTTCCTTCATTATTTCTTCTAACTCTTTATAATAGTTACGACTTGATAGTAACGTATTACTATTCAATTGTGACTCAAACACATCTTCTATTTCATATGGTGGTAAAGCAGTTAATACCTTATCTCCAAAGCATTCTTCTACTATTTCATGCTTTAAAAGTGCAGGAGAAAACTTATTCCCAATGATCCTCACTTTCTCTAAAGCTAAGTAAGAAACGAGCTTTCTCTCTTTTTGTGTAAGAGGATGCGCTATCTTTAGCAATTGATGCAGATCTGGTTCCGCTACAAAGAATATGTAATCCGCCATTTCACATATCTCATGGTATAAATCTTTATCCCAATCGCTCCCTGCATCAATAATAGATATAGGTGCTTCTTGGTTGGCCAATAAAACCTTAATAAAATGGTCGAAGTCCTGCTCTGTTTCGTTTTGAAGCTCTTGGTCAACTATAGGATTCTTTACAATATAATTTATTCTTCCTTGCTTCCATTTTGGAATTAATAATATATCAGATTCCTTCTGTAGCATCTCTTTATATCGCTGCAACATAAATTCACTACGATAGTTTTCTGGCGCTTCTGTATATCCCTTTAATAACGGATACGTATAACCATCATCATATAGATTCTCTATATAATTCACATCAATCTGTAGTTCATTTAAGTAAGCGGCTAAAAGATGTGAAACAAAAGTGGCACCACTTCTCCTATTCATGTTGGCCACAACAATTGTTCTTCTTGGAATAGCAATACCAATTTGTTTCTCATATACTGGCTCAAAAGCCAATTTATACTGTTTTTTTATAATTGGCGCTCTTGGCGTTTCTTCCTGAATAGACTTACGCTTTTGTTTGTTTTTAAATAATTTTAAATTAGAGTGTGATTCACTGTTGTTACCTTCCTCTAATTCACTTGATACTTTCGCTTCTTCCTCATCAAAAGGCACTTCAGGCAATTTCGTATGTTGCGGTGCTTGACTTGCTCTTACAATTTCCACCACATTTTTAATATCCGATTCCTGTAGCAGCTGCGGGATGACTTTATTATCAATATCAATTTTACGAGAGTTAAAAATGTCATAGATACCTAGATAAATCAGCTTCGCTAAAAATTCATCATTATTTTCACGCTCTGTAAATACTACAATGCGAATATCCCGCTGAAAGCGAATGTCTCTTAACTTCTGTAAAATAATTAATTCTCGCTTATCTTCGTGTCCCGCATCAATATTTAATCGTTTGTCATTAATACATAGAATATCAGGTTGCTCCGTATCTAGAATTTCATCTAAATACTTTATGTGCATAACATCACTATCAGCTACTTCAAATCCTGCACCAACAAAATCCTCACGTAAATATGCCGTATACACAGTATCACTAATAGCTAATACAATCTTTTTCATTATAAAAAACTCCTCTTTGATAGAAAATCACTTTAAAGTAATAGCATGTTTTCAAAAGGCACTTTTGTTGCGTTTTGTATTTTTGTTAATAGTTCGGTGAGAAGCGATTCTATTTCAAATCCATCCAAATTACATGGCATATTATCAATAAGGTTATATTTGACTCTAACCTCTAAACGATCCTCTATTTCTTCTAACGGCATCGCACTAAATAAACTCTGTTCATATATAAATCCATCCTGAAGATTTTTTTGTATTTCTGTCTTGTCTTTGTAAACAATGGTTACTTGTGCTAATTCAATAAAAGGATTATCTAAAGTTAATTTTGTATTCCAGTTTAGACTCCAGATTTCACAGCGGCCATCCGCATGCACAACATTAGCAGCTACAGATGGAGTAATTGTAAATAAACGATCTACTGGAACATTTGTAAAAGTAGTTGTTTTTCCTTCAACTACTTTCAGTCCTCTTTCCTCACGTTCATGCTCAAGCGAAATTTCCGCACCAAACAATGCAATTTCACAAAATACTTGTTCCATTATGGGTTTAATGCCTTCATACGTTCGAACAGCAAATACACTAAATTCTTGTGTTTCATCCGTTCGAACTAATTCATAAATGCTAAATTCCGCTGCATTTACAATTGCAAAAGGAATATCTTGTACAAAATTAGGATTTATAAATAGAGAATCCGGAATCACTGTCTCTGGATGTTTGAAAAACTCTAAACCAAGCTGATATCCTTTTAAAAATGCATTCTTAGCAGCAGCTGGGAATAATGTTTCAAATCTTTTGAGATTGCTTTTAAATTGCTTCTCTTCGACCTCGTTATTAAATTCTCTATCTTGTAAAATGTTTACACGATCAGCAAGCAGTAAAAAATAGTAGTTAATAAGAGAATTAATTCTCTCCTCAAAAACTTGATTATCTTTACAATATTTATCAAATCTTCTTTTACTTTCACTAATAATTTCATTCATTCTTTAATAC
>NZ_WEII01000005.1:0-140629 GCF_009183805.1 Bacillus sp. B2-WWTP-C-10-Post-4
ATTTATATTATTGCAAAAAAGAATTGGGGAAGTGTGTCTACCTATAAGAAGATGACGCAAAGAAAAACATTAATATTTTTCTTTGCTATTTTAATGATAGGATTTTATGATGGGTTTTTTGGACCAGGGACAGGGTCGTTTTTAATTTTTGCATTTTTATTAATTGGCTTGGATTTTATTCAAGCGGCAGCATCTGGAAAACTTTTGAACTTTGTTAGTAATATTGTATCTTTAATTACTTTTTTATTCTTAGACATAATTCATTTTGAATACGGTATTATCATGGGATTATCAATGATCTTAGGTGCTTATTTTGGATCGAAGTTTGCGGTTCAAAAAGGTGTTGGATATGTAAGGACTTTATTTTTATTAGTTACTATATTATTGATCGGGAAAAATGTTTTGGAATATACTCATATTTTGTAGATTCATACGCATGTATGAATCTCTTTTTTTTATTATATTTTAAAAATTTATTAATTTTTAAAATATAAGTCTAGGAATATTTGAATAAATCTAAATTATCGTGTAGAATAATGTTGTAAAATGTAAACGTTTTTCTAAGGGGAGGCTAAAAAAAATGGTAGTAGCATACAAACATGAGCCATTTACAGATTTTTCAGTGGAGGCTAACAAATTAGCGTTTGAAGAAGGTTTAAAGAAAGTAGAATCTTATCTTGGACAAGACTATCCATTAATTATTGGGGGAGAAAAAATCACTACAGAAGACAAAATTGTTTCTGTAAACCCTGCAAATAAAGAGGAACTTGTTGGTCGTGTTTCAAAAGCAAGCCGTGAGTTAGCTGAAAAAGCAATGCAAGTAGCGGATGAAACATTCCAAACTTGGAGAAAATCAAAGCCAGAAATGCGTGCAGACATTTTATTCCGTGCTGCAGCAATCGTTCGTCGCAGAAAACATGAATTCTCTGCTATTCTTGTAAAAGAAGCAGGTAAGCCATGGAATGAGGCAGATGCTGATACAGCAGAAGCAATCGACTTTATGGAATATTATGGTCGTCAAATGTTAAAATTAAAAGACGGTATTCCAGTAGAAAGCCGTCCAATTGAATATAATCGTTTCTCTTACATTCCATTAGGAGTAGGTGTTATCATTTCTCCTTGGAACTTCCCATTCGCAATTATGGCAGGTATGACAACAGCTGCTTTAGTTTCTGGTAACACAGTATTACTAAAACCAGCTAGTACAACTCCTGTAGTAGCAGCGAAATTTATGGAAGTATTAGAAGAAGCTGGCTTACCAGCTGGCGTAGTAAACTTCGTTCCAGGTAACGGTTCTGAAGTTGGTGACTACTTAGTAGATCATCCTCGTACACGTTTCGTAAGCTTCACGGGATCTCGTGATGTAGGTATCCGCATCTATGAGCGTGCAGCGAAAGTAAACCCAGGACAAATTTGGTTAAAACGCGTTATCGCTGAAATGGGCGGTAAAGACACAATCGTTGTTGATAAAGAAGCAGATCTTGAATTAGCAGCTAAGTCTATCGTTGCATCAGCATTCGGATTCTCAGGACAAAAATGTTCTGCATGTTCTCGTGCAGTAATCCATGAAGATGTATACGATTACGTATTAAATCGTGCTGTTGAATTAACAAAAGAATTAACAGTTGCTAACCCAGCAGTATTAGGTACAAACATGGGTCCTGTTAATGACCAAGCTGCATTTGATAAAGTAATGAGCTATGTTGCAATTGGTAAAGAAGAAGGTAGAATCTTAGCAGGTGGCGAAGGAGACGATTCTAAAGGCTGGTTCATCCAACCAACAATCGTTGCTGACGTTGCAGAAGATGCTCGCTTAATGAAAGAAGAAATCTTCGGACCAGTAGTAGCATTCTGTAAAGCGAAAGACTTCGATCATGCACTTGCAATTGCAAACAATACGGAATACGGTTTAACAGGTGCTGTTATTACTAACAACCGTGACCATATTGAAAAAGCACGCGAAGACTTCCACGTTGGTAACTTATACTTCAACCGTGGATGTACTGGTGCAATCGTAGGTTACCAGCCATTCGGTGGGTTTAACATGTCTGGTACAGACTCTAAAGCTGGTGGACCTGATTATTTAGCGCTTCACATGCAAGCAAAAACTACTTCTGAAACTTTATAAGAAATAGTAGAGGAGCTCTTCACAGAATGTGAAGAGCTCCTTTTAAAATTAAAATCCTATATATTACCATCGTTCGAAGGGAATGAGCTAAAACCTATTAATAGCGGGATAAACATGTGAACAGAAATAAAATGATGAGAAAAGTTGACTTATTAGTCATATTTTTTAGTATTCATTTTGAGAATTTCCTGTATAATACAATTTGAAAGAAAATCTATGGTTCGACAAGGAACACTCCTTTCGGTTTTGCTCACTGAAAGGAGTGTTTTTTTATGTAGCTAAAAATTCTTTTGTGCTTATTACATTTGCATATACACCATTTAAACTAGCTAAAATTGTATTATGAATATAAACAGCTGGTATAGTAGCGTTCTTAAAAGAAAGGTCTTTTGTAGCACAAGCATCATGTATAACGGTACATTGAAAGCCAAAATCGAATGCAGCCCTTACTGTAGCATCAATACACATATGAGTCATCATCCCGCATACAACGACATGTTCAATGTCTAAACGCTGTAATTGCTCTAGAAGATTAGTTTCTCGGAAGCTATTTGGATAATGTTTGACTATAACTGTTTCTTCTCTAAGTGGACGTACGCTTTCGTGAATATGTACACCTTCTGTATTAGGTAGGAAAAAAGTAGCGTCATCTTTTATAGCTACGTGTTGGATATGAAAAATAGGTTCGCTGTTTGTTCTAAAGTATTGTAATAACTGATTAGCATATTCGCTTGCTTCTACTGGATTACGCAATTCCATCTTTCCATTTGGAAAATAATCGTTTTGAATATCGACGAGTAAAAGAGCTGTTTTCATATATTTATCTGCCTCCGAGTTTCATATTCAAATAAATTTATTCAATTCGTGGAGAGGATTCTCCTGTTTAAAAATATGAGGAAGAAGAATTTTAAATAACCTTGAAAGTTACTATTTTCTCATGAATTTTCATCTGAAAATTTTAATAAAGGAATAATTAATATTTTTCTAAAAAATGTATTGACTCTTATTATTCTGAGTTCTATAATGAGAATTAATTAAATGACAATTAAATCGATACATTCTTATCCAGAGAGGTGGAGGGACTGGCCCTACGATACCTCAGCAACGGGTTTTTTAATACCGTGCTAACTCCAGCAAGCCATATAAAGGCTTGGAAGATGAGAAGATGTGAATGAGTACATATAAGTGCTCTCCTTCTTATCTTTATGGTTGATAAGAAGGAGAGCACTTTTTATTTTACCTCGAAAGCTCTACTTCAAGTTTTTACAGCATATAGGAGGGGAAAAAATGATTTCTTTTAACAACGTAAGTAAAGTGTATGAATCAGCTGGGCAATCTGTTCATGCGGTGGAGGATGTAACATTATCAGTTGAGAAAGGCGAAATTTTTGGCATTATCGGTTTTAGTGGCGCTGGAAAGAGTACGTTATTACGCTTAGTAAATATGTTAGAGAGACCGACGGCAGGAACGATTTCAATAGATGATAAAGACATTACATCATTATCGACGAAAGAATTACGTAAACTGAGACAAAGAATTGGAATGATTTTTCAAAGTTTTAATTTATTTAATTCAAGAACAGTATTTGGAAATATTGCTTATCCATTAAAGTTAGCGAAAGTACCAAAGAATGAGATAAAAGAAAGAGTAAATGAACTGCTGAAGTTTGTAGGGTTAGAAGATAAAGCAAACTATTATCCAGAGCAGCTATCAGGTGGGCAAAAGCAGCGTGTGGGCATTGCTAGAGCTCTTGCGACATCGCCAGATATTCTTATATGTGATGAGGCAACATCAGCTTTAGATCCAGAAACGACGACAGAAATTCTAAACTTATTAAAGAAAGTAAATCGAGAATACAATTTAACAATTCTTCTTATTACACATGAAATGCATGTTGTGAAAGAAATTTGTCACCGTGTAGCTGTAATGGAGAAGGGGAAAGTTATTGAAGAAGGAAAACTGTTTGATGTTTTCACGCAACCAAAAACAAAGACGACTCAAAACTTTGTACGTTCTGTCATTAATGATCATTTACCGGAAAGTGTTCTAGCGAAAATTCAAAATGGTGGTCAAATTTATCGTCTAACATTTACTGGTGAGGAGACAGGACAGCCGGTACTATCATATATCGCAAAAAACTATAACGTCGATGTAAATGTACTGTACGGAAATATTATTGAACTTCAAAATGTGCTATTTGGAAATCTTCTTGTAGAGTTGCAAGGTGAGCAGAGGGAAATTCAAAAAGCATTACAACATCTAAGACTGCAAGTGCAGCTGAAGGAGGTAGAAGCTCATGCGAGTTGATTGGAGTATATTTTGGCCGCGCATACTAGATGCGACGGGGGATACCCTCTTAATGGTAATTGTAACCCTTATATTTGCCACAATTCTGGGTATACCTCTAGGTTTACTTTTATATATAACGAGAAAAGGAAACTTTTTAGAAAATAAATGGGTCTTTTCTATTCTTAACATCATAATTAATACAATTCGCCCGGTACCATTCATTATCTTTTTAGTAGCCTTAAGTCCACTAACAAGAAGTGTTATCGGAACGACGATTGGAACAGCAGCGGCAATTTTCCCGATGACGTTAGTCGCATCAATTGGTATTGCTAGAATGGTTGAAACAAACCTTGTTTCCGTTCCGAAAGGAGTAATTGAAGCAGCGCAAGCAATGGGCGCCTCGCCAATTAGAATTGTTTTTGAAATCCTTGTACCAGAAGCGTTAGCACCATTAATCTTAGGTGTCACATTTATGACAGTTGGTTTAATTGAATTTTCTGCAGTTGCTGGGCTTGTCGGTGGTGGCGGTCTTGGTGACTTGGCAATGACATATGGTTATCAACGTTTTGATACATCAGTTATGTTCGTAACGGTCGTGTTACTTATCATTCTCGTACAGATAGCTCAAAATTTAGGAAACTACTTTGCGAAAGTCTTGTTACGCAGATCATAAAAAGGAAGAGAGGAAAAGAAAATGAAGAAAATTTTAGCATTTGCATTATCAGCGATTGTAGGAGTCTCAGCATTAAGCGGCTGCTCAAGTGGAGACACGGGTGCAGGAGCGAAAGAAAAAGTAGTTCGCGTCGGTGTAACTGGAACGGATGGAGACGCTTGGGAAATTTTGAAGAAAAAAGCTGAAAAAGAAGGGATTAAGATTAAACTGGTGGAGTTCTCTGATTACACAACGCCAAATAAAGCGTTAGCTGATGGAGATATTGAATTAAACTCATTCCAGCATATTGCTTTCTTAGAGCAATTTAAAAAAGAGCATAAGTTAGATATTACAGCTGTTGGTACAACGCAAATTGCGCCAATGGGTTTATACTCTGAAAAATATAAGAAAGCAAATGAAATCCCAGATGGTTCAGAAATTGCAATTCCAAACGATCCAACGAACCAAGCACGTGCATTAAAACTTCTTGATGCAGCTGGATTATTAAAGCTTAAAAAAGACTTTGGTCTATTTGGAGATCCAAGTGGTATTGCTGAAAATCCGAAGAAATTAAAAATTACACCGGTTATCGCACAGCAAACACCTCGTGTGTTAAAAGATGTTGCAGCATCAGTTATTAATAACGGTGTTGCTGGTCAAGCTGGATTAGATCCAGCGAAGGATCCTATTTTCTTAGAAGATCCAAACAATGAAAATGCGAAGCCATATATTAATATTTTTGCAGCTCGTACGAAAGATAAAGATGATCCAACATTAAAAAAAGTAATTGAACTATATCATTCAAAAGAAGTAACAGATGCAATTAAGAAAGAAACAAATGATGGTTCCATTTCAGTAAATCTTTCACTTGATGAGCTTGAAAAAATCGTAAAATAATCATTGGGTTTAATGGACTAACAGAAGGAACCCCTCCGCTGTTAGTTCGTTCAACATATAAACTTAACAAACAAACCCTAATTCTGTACCTTCCAATTTTGTATAACGTAGAATCCAATGTTTGTTAAGTAGAGTAATGGACCAGGAGTTTTCCTGGTCTTTTTTTATGAATGAAAATAGCTAGCGAACAGTAAGGTGATCCAAATTATAATGGGATAAGAAAATAAGCTGAAAAGGAGTGTAATTACGAATTGCTTTGGATGAATTAAGTGTTTTTTTGATAAAAAAAAGAAAATAGAAAAGAGAGTAATGAAAAATGCTGATATTACGCCGGGGTTATAAGAGCGATAAATGAAAAACAAAATAATATGTTGAACAGAGTTGAAGAAGATGGCCCCTTGTATAAAAATAATCCAGCATATAGAAGACAAGAAGTTAAGTTGATATAGAAGACGATAAGTAATACAAAGATTGTTAATACGGAAATGGCGATGAAAAATTGTTGGCTAGTTATAAGACGGATTGAAAATTGATTAGCAAGGTATTGTGGCATTTGGAAAGCTTCTTCAAGGTTATGAATGAAAAATAATAAGGGAATGATCCAGAATATAGTAGTGGAATGTTTTTTCATCAATTTACATCACTCCAATAAAGTATAGAAAGCCTAAAAAAGGCCCTCTATACAGAGATGGTTATTCAATTATGATATTTTTTAAATTAACTTCATGATGCTCTCGTTCTTTCAGATAAGCAGCTAGTTCCTCTTGTAAAATATTTAATATTTGCTTAGCTGATTGTTGGATTGGATTAGGTAGCTCTTCTAATATATGCATCCCGACTTTTACTTTTGTACGAATTACCCTTCGTAGTAATTCCTCATGCATGTACTACACCTCCAAACCGAATATTTAGTATATCTTCTTCAAATTTTGCTCCTTGAATAGAAAGGTGTGTTAATGTTTTTGGTAACGTGATGTTCCGTTTAACAGAACCCGCTCGAATAATAAGTTCATCACCTTTTTGATTTAAGGAAAGTTCACTTTTGTTTGAGAAGGGAATGGACAGAACGAAAATATACTCATCGCCATCCTTTTTTACATATTGAGTGCGCCCGTTAAATTTCACTTCTGTAGGGGAATGATCAGTTTTAAATAAAGAATCTCCTACACGTTCTAACATAGACAAACCAACAACTTCTTGTTCAAACATTGGAGCTTCGTAAATAGGAAGGGGTTGAAAACTATCTTGAATTAATGTTGTATATTTCTTCTGTGTATCTTTCCATGCCTGAAAATAAGGATCGGTGACAGTGTTAGGGATGACGCGGTTAATCATAATAGCATCTACGTTATAATCGTATAAATTCAAATAAGTAAAGCTACGCTGGGCTTCTTTAATGACCATTTTTTCAGGATTTACAACGATGCGGATACTTGTTACTTCTCGATTTGATAAAATATCTCTCATTTCTCCGAGCTGTTCAAGTGTACTTGTTAATTCGTCCATAATATCGTCGGTTGGAAGAGGGACACCAAGGAGTGGTTGAGCTACAGGACGAACGACTTTTAAAACTTTTCTTTTAATAGGAAATAATTTTTCCATCCACCAGCCGAGCATGTCTGGAAAGCTTAGCATTGCTAATGTTTCTCCTGTTGGAGCACAATCAATGATAATAACATCATATGTGTTTTGTTTATAATAATCGAGTACGCGAAGTAGGCTAATTAAATCTTCCATACCAGGAAACATCGTTAACTCTTCTGTTGTAATATCATCAGCTGCTTTGGAAGTGAAGAGTAGTGTAATATATTTCTGTAATTTTCCCCAGCCTTTTTCCATTTCATAAATCGTATTAATTTCTTGTTCCCACAAATTTTCACGAATTTCTAGTGGTTCAGAAGATAGCCTTATACCAAATGAATCTCCTAAACTATGAGCAGGATCTGTGCTCATTACTAATGTTTTTAATCCTTGTTTCGCACTTTGAATTGCTGTTGCTGCTGAAATGCTAGTTTTTCCTACGCCGCCTTTACCTGTATACAAGATAATTCTCATCATTCATATCCCCTTTGTTTCGAATGTCGAATATTACGAGTGTCGAAGTAAATAGTTGAATAAAAACCCAGACAGGGTTTTATTCAATCGGAATGTTTTTCATTTTAGGTGTAGAAACTTTTTCTTCTGTTTTCTGCTGTGACGTAGCGATGTGATTCATGATTTTTTGGAAGATTTGTAGTAAGAATGCTTTTTCTTCTTCTGATAATGCTTCTGTTACTAAGCTAAAGTAATGGGCCGCATTTTGTTTTACTTCTTGAACGAGCATTACGCCGTTTTCTGTTAACCGAATTAATACAATACGTCGGTCATTTTCATCACGGTAGCGTTCAATAAATCCCTTTTTTACAAGGCGATTTACAACGCCCGTTGTTGTACTCATCGGTATATCAAGAAGATCAGCAATTTTCGTCATTGTAATATCTGTATTTCGTTCCATCCAAAGTAAACAAAATACTTCTGTTTTAGAAAGTGTTAAATCTAGGCTTACCCATTCTTCAGGATAGAAAAGTTTCTTGGCGTTATCTAGCAGTAAGTCTAAAAAATGTTCATATTGCAACAATTAATTCCACTCCCGTATATTTCGAGGTTCGTAATATTTATTTTTATTTTATGTAGAATAGAAATAATTGTCAATGATTTTAATTGTTTTTTCAGATTAGGCAGAAAACTTTCTTTAAAATAGTATTCTTTTATGATAGATTTATAAATATAAAACTAGAATTTACATAAAAATCCATCATGGTAAATATACTTATCTATAATGGGTATACAGCTAACGAGGGGGAGAACGATGAGAAGACGTAATACGCAAGCGTTCACGTTTTTAGCATGGACTTCATTTGTTTGTGCGCTTTCAGGTATGCTAATTGGGATTTATACGTTAGATGAAACGCTTAGTGTAAAAGGATACTATTTAATTGGAACATTATTTTTAACGATGTCTTGTTTTGTATTACAAAAAACAATTCGTGATAATGAAGAAGATAACGAGAGATTTCCGAAAAATAAACCGTTAGATAAAGAGTAAATTGTAAAGAAAGGCATTTGCCTTTCTTTTTTTATGTAAAAATGGCGTAAGTACTCTGTGTTGACTTGCTTGAAGTACTGAAAATTTGGTATCATCAATAGTATTGTAGATTGAACGATATATTATGGAGGTGGCCTAGCCGTGTCAAGAATTTCCGTTGAGAATGTAAAGCACGTAGCACATTTAGCACGTCTTGCAATTACTGATCAAGAAGCAGAAAAATTTCAAAAACAACTAGATGCAATTGTTACATTTGCAGAACAGTTAAATGAATTAGATACAACAGATGTAAAACCAACAACTCATGTATTAACTATGAAAAATGTTATGCGTGAAGATGTACCAGAAAAAGGTTTACCAGTTGAAGAAGTATTAAAAAATGCACCGGATCACAAAGATAATCAAATCCGTGTTCCAGCAGTATTAGAATAGAGGAGGGGAATTTCGATGTCATTATTTGATCATTCAGTATCAGAGTTACATAAGAAGTTAAACAGCAAAGAAATTTCCGTTACGGATTTAGTAGAAGAATCTTACAAACGTATTGCGGATGTTGAAGATAACGTAAAAGCTTTTCTTACATTAGATGAAGAAAATGCACGCGCAAAAGCGAAAGAATTAGATGCAAAAATTGGTGCTGAAGATAATGGTTTATTATTCGGTATGCCAATTGGTGTAAAAGATAACATTGTAACTAACGGTCTTCGTACAACTTGTGCGAGCAAAATGTTAGCAAACTTCGATCCAATTTATGATGCGACAGTTGTGCAAAAGCTAAAAGCTGCTGACACAATTACAATCGGTAAATTAAACATGGACGAGTTCGCAATGGGTTCTTCAAATGAAAACTCAGGATTCTACGCTACGAAAAACCCATGGAACTTAGATTACGTTCCGGGCGGATCTAGTGGTGGTTCTGCAGCAGCTGTAGCAGCAGGAGAAGTACTATTCTCTCTAGGTTCTGATACGGGTGGTTCTATCCGTCAGCCAGCTGCATATTGCGGTGTTGTAGGTTTAAAACCAACTTATGGACGCGTATCTCGTTACGGATTAGTAGCATTCGCATCTTCACTTGACCAAATCGGACCGATTACACGTACAGTAGAAGACAATGCATACTTATTACAAGCTATTTCAGGTATTGACCGCATGGATGCAACTTCTGCAAACGTTGAAGTTGGAAACTATTTAGCTGGTTTAACAGGCGATGTTAAAGGTTTACGCATTGCTGTACCGAAAGAATACTTAGGCGAAGGTGTTGGCGAAGAAGCTCGTGAGTCAGTACTAGCTGCTTTAAAAGTATTAGAAGGTATGGGCGCAACTTGGGAGGAAGTATCGCTTCCACACTCTAAATACGCTCTAGCAACGTATTACTTACTATCTTCTTCTGAAGCATCTGCGAACCTTTCACGCTTTGATGGCGTGCGTTACGGTGTTCGTTCTGATAATGTAAATAACTTATTAGATCTTTACAAAAACACACGTAGTGAAGGTTTCGGTGATGAAGTTAAACGTCGTATTATGCTTGGTACATTTGCGCTTAGCTCTGGTTACTATGATGCATATTACAAGAAAGCACAACAAGTACGTACATTAATTAAAAACGACTTTGAAAATGTATTTGCTAACTATGATGTTATTATTGGACCAACAACGCCAACTCCGGCATTTAAAGTGGGCGAAAAAGTTGATGATCCAATGACAATGTATGCAAATGACATTTTAACAATCCCAGTAAACTTAGCGGGTGTTCCAGCGATTTCTGTTCCATGTGGATTCGGTGCTAACAACATGCCACTTGGTCTACAAATCATTGGTAAACACTTCGATGAAGCGACAATTTACCGCGTTGCACATGCGTTTGAGCAAGCAACAGACTATCATACAAAAAAAGCAAGTCTGTAAGGAGGCGAGCATAGATGAATTTAGAAACAATTATTGGTTTAGAGGTTCACGTTGAGTTAAAAACAAATTCGAAAATTTTCTCTGCGAGTCCAACAGAATTCGGAGCGGAGCCAAATACACAAACAAGTGTAATTGACTTAGGATACCCAGGGGTACTTCCTACTTTAAATAAAGAAGCAGTTAACTTTGCAATGAAAGCTGCAATGGCATTAAACTGTGAAATCGCAACGGAAACGAAGTTTGACCGTAAAAACTATTTCTATCCAGATAACCCGAAAGCTTACCAAATCTCTCAATTTGATAAGCCAATTGGTGAAAATGGTTGGATTGAAATCGAAGTAGACGGTAAAAAGAAACGTATCGGTATTACACGTCTTCATTTAGAAGAAGATGCTGGTAAATCAACGCATACAGCTGATGGTTCATTAGTAGACTACAACCGTCAAGGTATGCCTTTAATCGAGATCGTATCTGAGCCAGATATGCGTACGCCAGAAGAAGCATATGCATACTTAGAGAAGTTAAAATCAATCATTCAATACACTGGTGTATCTGATTGTAAGATGGAAGAAGGTTCATTACGTTGTGATGCGAACATTTCTCTTCGTCCAGTTGGACAAGAGAAGTTCGGTACAAAAGCGGAAC
Organism: Bacillus sp. B2-WWTP-C-10-Post-4; assembly: GCF_009183805.1. Taxonomy (NCBI): domain Bacteria; kingdom Bacillati; phylum Bacillota; class Bacilli; order Caryophanales; family Bacillaceae; genus Bacillus; species Bacillus sp. B2-WWTP-C-10-Post-4. Next base: position 11,602 of record NZ_WEII01000005.1, read on the forward strand.
TGAAAAACTTAAACTCATTCACTTACGTACAAAAAGGTCTTGAGCATGAGCAAGTGCGCCAAGAAAAAGAACTGTTATCTGGTGGCATCATCCAACAAGAAACACGTCGTTATGATGAAGCAACAAAGAAAACAATCTTAATGCGTGTGAAAGAAGGATCTGACGATTACCGTTACTTCCCGGAGCCAGACTTAGTTGAACTTTACATCGATGATGAGTGGAAAGAAGCAGTTCGAGCTTCTATTCCAGAACTTCCAGATGCACGTAAAGCTCGCTACGTTGCAGAACTAGGCTTACCAGCTTATGATGCACACGTGTTAACATTAACGAAAGAAATGTCTGATTTCTTTGAAGCAACTGTTGCAGACGGTGCTGATGCGAAATTAACATCGAACTGGTTAATGGGTGAAGTACTTGCATACTTAAACAAACAACAAAAAGAATTAAAAGATGTTGCATTAACGCCTGCTGGTTTATCTAAAATGGTTCAATTAATTGAAAAAGGTACAATTTCTTCTAAAATCGCGAAGAAAGTATTTAACGAATTAATTGAAAAAGGTGGAGACCCAGAAGAAATCGTTAAAGCGAAAGGTCTTGTTCAAATTTCTGATGAGGGTACACTTCGTAAAGTTGTAACAGAAATTCTTGATAATAATGAGCAATCTATCGAAGACTTTAAAAACGGTAAAGACCGTGCAATTGGCTTCTTAGTTGGTCAAATTATGAAAGCTACAAAAGGACAAGCAAATCCACCACTTGTTAACAAAATCTTACTTGAAGAGATTAATAAGCGATAATAGTAGTGACTTTTAAAGATTAAGCAGAAAAACACCCGTACATGGGTGTTTTTCTAGGTTAATCAAACGTTTGTTTAAATGAGACAAAATCGTTTAAACAAACGTTTGATTAACTGTCAAAAGTGGAAAAATGTTTGTATAGCAACTATGGTATGATAGTTGCAAAAAGGTGGGAATAATGATAAATCTAAACATAGAGGTTTTTTTCATCTCATGAAATAATAGATAGTTATTATTCGTTATATGTAAATTTTTATGGAAGAATGGATAGAAATAAAGTGAAACTTTAATCAGTAGGAGGTTCATCCACCATTGATTATTAGCCCTCACCAATCGGGCATTTACTGCCCGCAAATAGCGGGATAAATTTTGGAGTCAAATAAAAAAACCATTGAAATGAATATTTACTTTTGATGGACTACACGAATCGGGTTCTTACTGCCTGTTTGAGCGGGATAAAAGAAGGATAGCAAGATGAGAGGAGGTAGGCATGGGAATACTGAATAGAAGTTCAGTATGTTCTTTTTCGATACATAAAGAAATTTCCTGTGCTAATAAATGATGAAGCGAGCAAGAATTATTTATAATCCTACTTCTGGGCGTGAGCTATTTAAGAAGAGCTTACCAGAAGTATTACAAAAATTAGAACAAGCTGGCTATGAGACATCTTGTCATGCGACAACGGGGCCTGGAGACGCTACTGTGGCGGCGAGGCAAGCTGCGGATCGTAAGTTTGATGTTGTTATTGCGGCTGGTGGCGACGGTACATTAAATGAAGTAGTAAACGGTTTAGTTGGGCATGAATTCCGTCCGAAATTTGGAATTATTCCAGTTGGAACGACAAATGACTTTGCACGTGCAATTGGTGTACCTCGTTCTATTGAAGAGGCAGCAGATATTATTTGCGAAGGAAAAACAGTGCCATTAGACCTCGGTAGAGCGAACGATACATATTTTATTAACATCGCTGGTGGCGGTCGTATTACAGAATTAACATACGAAGTACCGAGTAAGTTAAAGACAGTATTAGGACAACTTGCTTATTACCTAAAAGGTATCGAGATGTTACCATCATTGCATCCGACATATGTTGAAATTGAGTATGATGGAAAGTTACTACAAGAAGAAATTACGATGTTTTTAATTACGAATACTCGTTCAGTAGGTGGATTTGAAAAGGTAGCACCGTATGCATCTATTAACGATGGGTTATTTGACCTATTAGTACTGAAAAAAGGTTCTATCGCTGATTTAATTAAAGCAGCAACACAAGCACAACGTGGTGAGCATATTAATAATCCAAAAGTGTTATATACACAAGCGAACCGAATTAAAGTACATTCACCAGATAAACTAATGATTAATTTAGATGGTGAGTATGGTGGAGATGCACCGATGGAATTCGAAAATATATATCATTGTTTAGAACTATTTGTTCCTGAACATCAAGAGGATGCCCTGTAAAGGCATCCTTTTTACTTTGTTAAAATGAATTGTAAATTGGGAGTTAGTTTGATTTTTATGGTATTTTTACAATTCTTTTATTTTACATCCATACTTTATTGATACACTGGAAGAGATAAGAAATGAGAGGTAGGGTGCTATGGAGAAGGTAAAGGCGATATTATTTGATAAAGATGGGACATTAATGGATTTTCATTCAATATGGATAAAAGTAGCTGAAGAACTTGTAGCTGAATGTATAAGTTTATATCATTTACCAAGTACAATGCGGCAGACCTTATTAGAAGAGATCGGTGTAGAGGGAGCATTTGTTAATCCGAGGAGTGCAATAGCTGCTGGAACAAGCCTTGATGTAGCGAAGGGGCTTTGTAATTATATTGAGTCTGCTAGAGAAGAAGAGATGCATCATTGGGTAAGTGAGAAGTTATTTTCCCTTATGTATGAGCATCGTTCGCATATGAAAATGACAGCAGATTTACCGAAAGTGTTACAGGCATTAAAAGATAAAGGATTTATATTAGGGGTTGTCACGGCGGATGATTTCGCACCAACAGAATTATTTTTAAGACAATATAAGTTGGAGAACTTTTTTGATTATATTATAGCCTCGGATACATTCCCTGCGCAAAAACCAGATAAAAAGATTATAGAAGTGTTTTGTGAGAAATTTAATTTAGCATCATGTGAGGTTGCGGTTGTTGGAGATACGCCAACTGATTTACATTTAGCCAAAAATGGCGATTGCTATGCAATTGGGGTGCTATCTGGTACGGGAGACCGTCCAACATTAGAACCACTTGCTGATTTAGTGTTAGATTCTGTTGGAGAGTTTATTTCTCAATCGGGTGAGTTTTTCTGGGAGAAAGAAAAGTCTAATGTGTAAGGAAAATAAGTCTATAAAGACTCTTAATGAGTCTTTATAGACTTATTTTTTATGCCTGGATACAAAGAATATAGGATAAATGCTAGAAAAGAAAGTTGGCATACATTTTGCAATAAAAAGAGAAAACAATGTAAAGAAAAGGATGGGGTACGCAATGAACACAAAAAAATTTGCTAAAGTAAATGAACAAATTCCAGGACCGAAAGCGGCATCTTTATTAGAACGCCGTCAAAATATAGTACCAAAAGGAGTAAGTAACGGCATCCCAACGTTTGTACAATCTGCAAATGGTGCTCTTGTAACAGATGTTGATGGTAATCAGTACATTGATTTTGCAGGAGCAATCGGGACAATTAACGTAGGGCATTGTCATCCAGCGGTTAAAGAAGCGCTCCATAAACAAGTCGATCAATACATTCATACTGGATTTAATGTCATGATGTATGAGCCATATATTGAATTAGCGGAAAAGCTTGCGGCATTGGCACCAGGAAGTTTCGATAAGCAAGTCCTCTTTTTAAATAGTGGTGCAGAAGCAGTTGAGAACGCGGTGAAGATCGCTCGTAAATATACGAAGAGACCTGGTATTATCGCATTTTCTAAAGGTTTCCACGGGCGTACATTAATGACAATGACGATGACAAGTAAAGTGAAGCCATATAAATTTGGGTTTGGTCCCTTTGCTCCAGAAGTATATAAAGCACCATTTCCATACGAATACCGTCGCCCAGAGGGATTAACGGAAGAGCAGTATGATGATTTTATTATTGAAGAGTTTAAGAACTTCTTCATATCGGAAGTAGCACCAGAAACAATTGCAGCTGTTGTAATGGAACCTGTTCAAGGGGAAGGTGGATTTATCGTCCCAAGTAAGAAATTTGTTCAAGAAGTACGCCGCATTTGTTCAGAGAACGGCATCTTATTTGTAGCGGATGAAATACAAACAGGCTTTAGTCGTACAGGAAAATATTTTGCAATTGATCACTATGATGTCGTTCCAGATTTAATTACAGTGTCTAAATCATTAGGTGCTGGTGTACCGATAAGTGGTGTCATTGGACGTAAAGAAATTATGAATGAGTCTGCACCAGGTGAACTTGGTGGAACGTATGCAGGAAGTCCATTAGGATGTGCGGCTGCATTAGCTGTTCTCGATGTAATAGAAAATGAGAAATTAAATGATAGAGCGATAGAATTAGGAAAAGTCGTAATGAACCGATTCGAAGAGATGAAAAATAAATATCATTGCATCGGTGATGTGCGTGGGTTAGGAGCAATGTGTGCATTTGAGGTCGTTCAAGATCGTAAGACGAAAGCACCTGACAAAGCGTTAACAGCTAATCTATGTACAGAAGCAAATAAGCGTGGGTTACTGTTATTATCAGCAGGAACATATGGAAATGTTATCCGTGTGTTAATGCCTTTAGTTATTACAGATGAGCAACTTGAAGAAGGATTAACAATAATTGAAGAATCGTTGCAAGCTTGTTATGAACAAACAAACATCGCTCGCGTTTAAAAACTGAAGTATAAATAGCAAACATTCTAGCTGACTCTATATTAAATGCAGAAAATTCACTTTATAATAAAGGTAGTGAAGTGGATCGATGGATTTGAAGTTAGGGGTGGCTAGGATGGTTGCAGAAAAGGAACGAGTGTTAATGGATTTAAAAGATGTATTTGAATATGCGTTTGACGAAATTTTTGTTACAGATGAGCAAGGGATCGTTGTGCGTGTAAATAGTACATGTGAAAGGCACTACCAACTAGCTGCCGAAGAGTTAGTTGGTAAGCATGTAAAAGAACTACAAAAGGATGGAATCTTTTATCCATCAGCGACATTAGAAGTGATTGAAAAAAAGAGGCCAATTGAACTCGTTCAAACTACAAAATCAGGAGAGTATTTACACGTTCGTACAAGGCCTGTTTTTGATGATGAGGGAAATTTAAGAAGAGTGATTAGTTATTCTCGGGACCTTACTGAACTCTATCAATTACGTCAAAAGGTAGAGGAAATGGATAATCAGCTAAAAACATATAAAAAAGAATTAAGAGAAACATATGAGCATGAAGGACTTATTTTTAAAAGTCTAGCTATGCAAAAAATAGTCGATACAATCAAAAAAGTATCTGTAGTGGATAGTACTGTTCTCGTTTTAGGCGAGACTGGAGTTGGGAAAAGTCGATTAGTACGCCATTTACATGAAGTGAGTCACCGTAAGAATGAAAGTTTCTATGAAATTAATTGTGCGGCATTGCCAACTAATTTAATTGAATCAGAGCTTTTTGGATATTCAGGTGGATCTTTTACAGGTGCGAATCGTGAAGGGAAAAAGGGACTATTAGAATCCGCGCATAAAGGAACTCTTTTTTTAGATGAAATCGGTGAAATGCCGATTGAAATTCAAGCGAAGCTTTTGCAAGTATTGCAAGAAAAAACATTTCGTCCTATAGGCGGAAGAGAATTAAAAAAAGTGGATGTCCGAATTGTGGCGGCAACAAATAGAGATTTAAGTATGATGGTGAAACAAGGAACATTTCGGAAAGATTTATACTATCGTTTGAATGTCATTCCAATTGCAATTCCCCCGCTTAGGGAAAGAACAGAAGATATTTTGCCGCTTATTTATCATTACTTGCAGCAATTTAATAAAAAGTACGGACGTGATGTGAAACTAGCGCCGAGTACGTTACAAATGTTTGTTGGATATCCGTGGGAAGGAAACAATAGAGAAATAGAGAATGTAATTGAGAGAATTGTTATTACTGTCGATGATGTTGTAACGGTAGAGGATTTGCCACTCTCTATGCAAGAGGCTGCAGTTGAACAATCGGGGCAAAGCCTTTATAAAATGCTGGAAGAGGTAGAGAGAAATATTATTCTTAAAGCGTATAAAACGTATGGATCAAGTTATAAAGTAGCTGAGTTTTTGCAAATTAGTCAATCTGCTGCTACTAGGAAAATTAAGAAGTTCATAGAGGAGGAAGAAAACATTGGATAAAAAGGCGACTTTCGTAAGTATAGATAAAAAGGCGATGTATATAAATGGTGAGTGGATTACACTACAAGAACAAATTGAAGTAAATAATCCTGCGACGAAGGAAATATTTGCAACTGTACCAAAAGGCGGAGTAACAGAGGCAAAGCAAGCTGTTGATGCTGCACATGAAGCTTTTAAAACGTGGTCTAAGTTAACGGCAGCAGATCGTGCCACGAAGTTAAAAAAGTGGTTCATGCTTATTGATAAAAATAAAGAAGAGATCGCAGCGATTATGACGAAGGAACAAGGAAAGCCGTTTGCAGAAGCGCTTGGTGAAGTAAATTATGCAAATAGTTTTGTTGAATGGTATGCAGAAGAGGGGAAACGTGTATATGGTGAAATGATTCCTGCTTCTCATCCGAATAAGCGCATTTTAGTTATGAAGCAACCAGTTGGCGTTATGGCAGCTATTACACCTTGGAACTTCCCGGCAGCGATGATTACGAGAAAGGTAGCCCCAGCGCTTGCAGCAGGCTGTACAGCCGTTGTGAAACCGGCGAGTCAAACGCCATTAACTGCATTGAAATTAGCTGAATTAGCTCATGAAGCAGATATTCCAAAGGGCGTAATCAATATCGTAACAGGTAGTGCAAAAGCAATTGCCGATACGTGGATGGAAGATAGTCGTGTTCGAAAAGTGTCCTTTACAGGGTCAACGGAAATCGGGAAAGAGTTAATGGCTAGTGCTGCGCAAACGATGAAAAAAGTTTCACTTGAGTTAGGTGGTCACGCTCCGTTTATCGTAATGAATGATGCAGATTTAGATAAAGCGGTAGAAGCGGTGATTGGTTCGAAATTCCGTAACGCAGGACAAACGTGTATATGTACAAACCGAGTATTCGTTCAAGAAGAAGTATACGAAGTATTTGTAGAGAAGTTCCAAAAGGCAGTAGGGCAGTTGAAAGTAGGAGACGGTTTCGGTGACGGAACGACTGTCGGACCACTTATTGATGAGAATGCAGTTTCAAAAGTACAAGAACATATTGAAGATGCTATTCAAAAAGGTGGAACAGTTTTATATGGTGGTCAAAAGGTCGCAGAGTTAGAGGGACATTTCATTCAACCGACTGTAATTGGATTGGCAAATGATACGATGCTTTGTATGAATGAAGAAACATTTGGGCCAGTGGCACCAGTTGCGAAATTTAAAACAGTTGATGAAGTAATCGAACGTGCAAATAATACACCATACGGTTTAGCTGCGTATATTTTCACGAAAGACATTAGCCAAGCATTCCAAATTAGTGAAGCGTTAGAGTACGGTATTATCGGTCTAAACGACGGTCTTCCATCAGTTGCACAAGCACCATTTGGTGGATTTAAAGAAAGTGGTATCGGTCGTGAAGGAGGCCATTTCGGCATCGAGGAATATTTAGAAATTAAATATATTTCATTGGGACTATAAGTAGTATACTAGAATCTCTATAAGGTAACAGAGAAGGAGATTTTAGTATGGTATATTGGCTATTATTACTTGTTACAATTATTTTTGAAGTAGCTGGAACAATTGCGATGAAACTATCAAATGGTTTAACAAAGCTCGTTCCGAGTGTACTAATTTTCGTATTCTATGGTATTTGTTTTAGCGTATTTGCTATCGTCGTTAAAAAGATTCATTTAAACATTGCTTATGCTATTTGGTCTGGCGTTGGAACATTACTTATTACAATCATTAGTGTTTACTTTTTTAAAGAGCATATTAGTTTATTTCAAGCATTTTGTATTCTTTTTATTGTTTTGGGTGTCATTGGGCTTAAGGTTTCATCGGCATCATGAAAGCTATCTTTTGTAGAAGATAGCTTTTTTCTATTTGTGCAGTTAGCAATTAATACGACAAAATATGACAAGAAAGCGTAAAGGATTTTGTTATGATACATATGAAATATTGTCTTATGTGGGGGAAATAGTATGTTAAAAAAGGTGAGTCGAATTTTTTTGATTTCTGGCATAGCTTTTAGTTTAAGTGCTTGCACTGAGACTAAAGATAGTAATGAAAGTAAACAAGAAGATGTTCAAGATAAAGTGTATAAAATAGGGGAGACGGTAGACGTAGATGGTTTGCAAGTAACTATCGATTCAGTTAAATTAGGATATCCAAATTATGATGAGGATAAAAAGAAAGAGGAGATTTTGGGGATTATTTTCAAAGTGGAAAATAATAGTGAAAAGGAAATGCCTTTTGCATTTTATGAATTTGAGATTACCGATAAGAAAGGTACAAGATTTAAAGAATATAATAACCCTGATAGCTTTATTAGTAAAAAGTTAGCACCAGAAGAAAAAATTCAAGATATCATGCTATTTGACGTAGCGAAAGAAAATACGTATATCGCTACGTATAGACCAGAGTTTACGCATGAAAATAGAACAATAAAATTTGAATTGAAACCAAATAAATAAAGAAACACATTGGATTATCCAATGTGTTTCTTTATGGTAATAAATTTAAAACGCCCAGTTACCTTTACGGAAGATAGGCTCATGTCTGCCATCAGCAGTAATACCGTCAATATCAAGCTCAGCTGATCCAATCATGAAGTCGTTGTGTGTAATACTAGCGTTTGCGCCGTTTTCAGCAAGTTCTTCTTTAGACATTGTTTTTCCGCCAACTAAGTTAAATGCGTAAGCATTTCCAATCGCAAGGTGGCAAGATGCATTTTCGTCAAATAGTGTATTGTAGAATAAAACATTTGTGTTTGAAATTGGTGAGTCATGAGGTACTAAAGCTACTTCCCCTAAGAAGTGAGAACCTTCATCTGTTTCTACTAAATGTTTTAAAGCTTCTTCACCAGCTTCAGCTTTATAGTCTACGATACGTCCGTTTTCAAATGTTAACGTGAAATTATCGATAATATTACCTGCAAATACTAACGGTTTTGTACTAGAAACTTGGCCGTTTACACCTGTTTTAAGTGGCATTGTAAATACTTCTTCAGTTGGAATATTAGCCATAAATGGTACGTTCTTTTCATTTAAGCTACCAGCACCAGCCCATACATGTTTTTCTGGAAGTTCGATTGTTAAATCTGTTCCAGGACCTGTATAGTGAAGAGCTTTATAATGCTTTTCGTTTAAGTAATCCACTTTTGTATGTAATGTTTCATCATGTTCTTTCCATGCTTCTACAGGATTTTCTAAATCAGCACGAGTAGCTTTGAAAATAGCATCCCATAACTTGGCTTCTTGTTCTTCTGGCGCTACGTCAGGGAATACTTTCGCAGCCCATTCTTTCGTAGGAACAGAAATGACACACCAGCTTACTTTATCTGCTTGTACGTAATCACGGTATACTTTCATTGCTTCTCCAGCTACTTTATGAGCTGTTGCGATACGCGATGGTTCTACACCTTTTAATAAATCAGGGTTTTCTGCATAGATAGACATAAATGCAGCGCCTTCTTTTGCTAATTCTTCACGAGCATGTGCTTTCCAAGATGGAAATTCAGCGAAAGCTTCTTCAGGAGCTAGATCGAATTTTAAGCGTGTTAACGTCTCATCATTCCAATCTACATATACGTGTTTTGCACCAGATTTATATGCTTTTTCTGTAACGAGGCGTACAAATTGTACAGCTTCAAGAGGTGCACTAATTGATAAAGTTTGTCCAGGTTGAATATTAACACCAACATTAACTGCAAGAGCAGCATATTTCTCTAACGTTTGTTCAAATGACATATGTATAATCTCCTTTAATTTGAAAGATTTCTTACTATATATAATACAAGAAAATTCTAAAAATATATATAAATATAAAGTAAAAAGAGAGCTCAAAATGTATTGAGCCCTTATATTTACTTAATTGAAGAAGCAAACTGCTCTACAGTCGTTGTATGGTGTATACGAACGCGCTTCATCTTTAACAATTCATCAGGTTCACCCTTCGTAATGAATTGCCCAGGCTTTGTCGTCGTCGCAAATTGATAATACTTCTTCGTTTCTGCAACAACCTTATCATCTACATGACCGAATGGATAAGCAATCGCGATAACAGGCTTACCTGTTATTTTTTCTAGCTTTTCTTTTGAACCTTTTAACTCTTCCTCATAGTTTGTAATTTTCGGTAAGTCTGCATGTGTTGCAGTATGAGATTGCACCGAGAAAATGCCGGAATCAACCATTTCTTTTATTTCAGAAGTAGACAATGCTCCTTCTACATCAACGTTATCAACAATCATATATTCTGTTGCTGCCGGTTTAAAAGTATCATCTTTTAGCTTTTGTAAAATGCGAAATGCATTCATATTATTTTTCATACCGTCATCAAATGTAACGAAAATCGGTTTATTTACTTTATTTATATCGCCCCAGCGTTCAAACGTTAAAAGCGTATAACCATTGTCCTTTAAATGTTTCATTTGTGCTTCAAAGTTAGCTGGTGATACGAATAAGTCTTTAATGCCTTGACCATGATAATCATCAATTGCGTGATACATAAGAACAGGAACCTTTTGTTCGAAAGTAATAGTAGATTTCGTAAGCGGGATTGTTTTCCCATCTTCTTTCATTCCTGTTGCTTCAATTTGGAACTCACCGCGTTTTCCTTCAAATTCCTTTATATCAAAAGGAAGTGTGAATTGTTTCTCTTTTTCTTTAGAAGAAAAAGATTTAGCACTTTCCTTGCCATCAGCTGTGCGCCAAATTTTATATTGTACTTCATTTAAAGAATCTTTTATGTCTGTAATATGAATACTTGTGTTTGTAGATTCGTGTGTAACTGAATTATATGAGATTTTACCTTGTTCTTGCACAGTCTCTCCTTGTTTCTTAATCCCTTGAGCCGTTTTCTCTTTTTTAGGTTCTGGACTTACATTGTTAGTATTACAGCCTGCTAGAATGGCAGACGTACATAAAGCAATTGCTGCGTATTTTCTCATAAAAATCACCTTCTATTGTGTAGTATGTTGCATATTGACATTAAAATCCCCACCGCTATAAGAGTGGTGGGGATATACCCTTGTTCATCATATCATTTGAAGAAAATGAGGGGAATATGATTTTTAGGAGGCTATTAAGGTAATAGTTTAGTGACTTTGAATAGATGTATTTTTTTGTTTCTTATTAGAATTAATAATAATATAACCGACTACAAAGATAAGAGGAATAATGAAGACATAGATAGGCATTCCCCATACATAATAGCTTTTCAGCGTTAAGACTAGTAAATGTAAGAAATCGAAAATTGCGTGAGCTTTCATAATATCCTCCAATGGTTTTTACAAATTATAACATTTAATACTTGTTATTTGTATAATTTGGAAAGTTATTTAAGCTAATTTTAAAGTAAGAAGAATACATATTAATATGCAATTTTGCATAAGGATATTTATTTTATTAAAATATAAAGATTTTATACTATAATGAAAACCGCTATAAAACTAAGTAAGAATAATGTATGGAGTGGAGAATAGAAATGAAATATAAAAAAATAATATATATCTTTTTCATATCGCTATTTATAGTTGGTTGTCAAAGTGAAGTGAGTAAAGCGAATAGCGTGGAAGAGTATATTCCATCGCATCTTATGAATGCGGAAGTGACGGCGGATATTATGACACTTGAATTTCCTTATGAGATAAAAGAGAAATTAGAGAAAATCGGAAATAAAATGAGCGATAGTATTACAAATAATTTAGATTGGTATTTGAAGTATGCCGAAGAAGAAATTATACCGAAAAAAACGTTTCCTTATCATCAAAACTTAGGTATTACAAAAGAAGAATATGATTTTATGATAGATAAAATAGATAATGCAGAATATATAAATACCAAAGATGGAAAACTCTTTTTTAAAAAGAAAGATCATGAAATTCAAATTCTCTCTGATGAAAATTTGAATCTAATTAAAAATATTCGAATTGATACAGAGAAGAATACAATTAAAACTCCTTTGGGAGAATGCGAATATGAAGGTGAAATCAAGGCGTCTGATGAACAAAAAGCTACTGGTCCATGGAGTGGAAAGATGTGGACTTTAAAAAGCAATGGATTGCTTTATCATTTTTCATTAGGAAAGTTAAAAAACATAAACAAATCTATCATTTACATTTCAATAAAAGGTATATATAAAGATAGGATTATCAATACAGAAGAAGCAGTTGAATTTCACTCGGTTTCATAAATAATCAAAAAAATCACCTTACTCGTTAAAGTAAGGTGATTTTTTATTAAATAAACAATCCAGCGATTGTCGCAGATAAAATAGAAGCAAGTGTTGATGCAAATAGCATTTTCCAACCAAATTTAGAAACAACGCTTCCTTGTTTTTCAGAAAGGGCACGGATTGTACCAACGATTGCACCAATTTGGCTAATACTTGCGAAGCTAATTAAGAATACTGTAACGATTCCAACTGTACGTGGAGCTAATGTTGTAGCTGTGTCTTTTAAATCAAGGATTGCTACAAACTCATTTAAAACAATCTTCGTACCCATAATACCACCAGCTGGGATAATATCTTGAGTTGGAATACCCATTAAGAATGCGAATGGAGAAAGTACGTAACCGAAGATTTGTTGTAAAGTAATGGCATGTCCCATTGCGCCTGAAGCTGCACTAATTACGTAGTTTACAACTTCCATCACACCGATAAAGGCGATCATTAATGCGGCAACGATACCAGCTACTTTTAAACCATCAAGCGCACCGTTAATCATTGCACCGATAAAGCTGTCCCCGAATAGCGTTCTATCAAATTTTTGAATCACTTCATCTTCTTTCTTCGTATCAACTGGTGTTAATAACGAACAAACGATTAAGCTTGAGAATAAATTTAGCGGAAGAGCTGCTAGTACGTATTTTGCATCTAACATCATTACGTATGATGCTGTAACAGAAGCAGAAACGGAGCTCATCGCAGAACAACAAATGATAAACATACGGTTTTTATTGAAATGCTGTAAATCGTTTTTAATAACGATTAACGCTTCACTTGAACCGAAGAATACAGAGTTTACTGCGTGGAATGACTCAACGCGTGGCAAACCAGTAATTTTTGAAATTGCACCGCCGACAACACGAACGATGAATGGTAAAACACCTAAATAACTAAAGATTGAAAGTAGTGCTGAGAAAAATACGATAATTAATAATACGTTTAAGAAAAAGACAAAATCTCTGTGAATTCCATTAAAGAGAAAATCGACACCTGTCGTACCAAGTTTAATTAGTTTGTTGAAAACTTTACTAATGAAAATAATGATTTGTTGACCAACCTTTGTAGCAAACATAAACCAACCGATTAAAATTTGGAAACCAATCATAATTGCAATTGCACGGAAGTTGATTTTACTTTTGTTGTTTGACAAAGCAAAACATAAACCTAACACGGCAAGAATACCGATAATGCTCATTACATATTGCATGTAGTTGCCCCTTTCAGAAGTTCGTATAAAGTTTGTACATAAAACGCTCGTTATATTACTAAAAATAAAAGAACGAGGTTTTATGTCATACGTAAGATGTCTGACCTTTTAGAAAAATAAAAATAAAAAAAGACCCATATGGATTCACTTTCATCTATGAGAGAAAGCTAATCAATATGAGTCCTTTTTTGCGCATAGGCTAATATTCATTAGTTTTCCCCATAGTCCAGCAATTTAAGGTTGCCGGGTAGAAACTCTCGATCCATATTATCAAGTATATATGAGGTAACATCGTCCGTATTAAATTAGTAGTAGCGTAACATTAACAGAGAAGTATCGTCAATAGCTTTTTTTCTTCCAATAGAAAAAGACCATATAAGTATGATAAAATGTAACGCAGTGTTATGAAAAAGAGAGGTCGGAAAATGAGTACTAAAATGACGCCACCAGTTGAGAAAAACGAGTTTATAGATGTAGTATTTGAAGATTTAACACATGATGGTGCCGGTGTTGCGAAAGTAAAGGGCTATCCTATTTTCGTTAAAAACGGATTACCAGGTGAAGAAGCGCAAATTAAAATTATTAAAGTGAAGAAAAACTTCGCATTTGGTCGTTTAATGAAGCTTTATACAGAAAGTCCATATCGTAAAGATGCTGAATGTCCAGTATATAATCAGTGCGGCGGTTGTCAGCTTCAGCACTTAACTTATGAAGGACAATTACAAGCGAAAGAAAAACAAGTACGTGACGTTATGCAACGTATCGGAGGACTAGGTGATGTTCCTGTTCATCCTGTACTTGGCATGGAAAATCCGTGGGTATATCGCAATAAAGCACAAGTACCAATCGGAGAACGTGAAGGCGGACTTGTAGCTGGTTTCTATCGCCAAGGAACGCATGATATCATTAATATGGAATCATGCTTAATTCAGGCAGAAGAAAACGATACATTAATTCAAGAAGTAAAACGTATTTGTGAAAAGCACGGTATCACTGCGTACAACGAAGAGCGTAACAAAGGAACACTTCGTCACGTAATGGCTCGTTACGGACAAGTAACAGGGGAAATTATGCTTGTCTTCATTACACGTACAGCAGAATTGCCGAACAAAAACGCAATCATTGAAGAAATTGCAGCGAAATTCCCAGAAGTAAAATCCATTGTTCAAAACGTAAATACGAAGCGTACGAATGTAATCTTCGGAGATAAAACGACAGTACTGTACGGATCAGAATATATTTATGACTTTATCGGTGACATTAAATTTGCGATTTCAGCACGTTCATTCTATCAAGTAAACCCAGAACAAACGAAAGTGCTATACGATAAAACGTTAGAATACGCAAAATTAAACGGTAACGAAACAGTAATTGATGCCTATTGCGGAATCGGATCAATCTCGTTATTCCTAGCGCAAAAAGCGAAAAAAGTGTACGGCGTTGAAATCGTCCCAGAAGCAATTGAAGACGCAAACCGAAATGCAGCACTAAACAACATGACAAACGCTGAATTTGGCGTAGGAGAGGCAGAAGTAGTCATTCCAAAATGGTACAAAGAAGGCGTAATTGCTGACACAATGGTCGTAGACCCACCGCGTAAAGGCTGTGACGAAGCATTACTAAATACAATCATCGACATGAAGCCAAAACGCGTCGTATACGTATCGTGTAACCCAGCAACATTAGCACGTGACTTAAAAGTACTAGAAGAAGGTGGATATAAAACACAGGAAGTACAACCTGTTGATATGTTCCCGCATACGACTCATGTGGAGTGTGTGGCTTGGCTTAAGTTGGTATAATAGGAAAGCAGTTGATATAGGGGAAATCTATACCACCTGCTTTTTGGTTTACAAAAATACCATTCATAAGCGATTTTAGTTAAAATAAATATTGCTGATTTTCACAAATTATAAATTAAGATTTTGAAATTGTATTCATAGTGAGAGGATTTGAATTTGAAATGATAGATAATTTTTGGCGTGAATTACCACGACCATTTTTTGTACTTGCACCAATGGAAGATGTGACAGACGTTGTTTTCCGTCACGTAGTAAGTGAAGCAGGTCGTCCGGACGTATTCTTCACAGAGTTTACAAACTCGGATAGCTATTGCCATCCAGAAGGTATGAAAAGTGTACGTGGCCGTTTAATTTTTACAGAAGATGAACAACCGATGGTAGCACATATTTGGGGAGACAATCCTGAATACTTCCGTCAAATGAGTATCGGTATGGCAGAGCTAGGATTTAAAGGTATCGATATTAACATGGGTTGCCCAGTTCCGAACGTTGCATCAAGAGGAAAAGGTAGTGGCCTTATTCTACGTCCAGACGTTGCAGCAGAACTTATCCAAGCAGCAAAAGCGGGCGGACTACCTGTCAGCGTAAAAACACGACTTGGCTTTAAAGAGTTAAGCGAGTGGGAAGATTGGTTAACGCACATTTTCAAACAAGATATTGCAAACCTTTCTATTCATTTACGCACAAGAGAAGAAATGAGCCAAGTAGATGCGCACTGGGAACTAATTCCGGAAATCAAAAAATTACGTGACCGCATTGCACCCAATACGTTAATAACAATCAATGGAGACATCCTTGATCGTAAAATGGGACTGGAACTTGCTGAAAAATACGGCATTGATGGCGTAATGATCGGACGAGGCATCTTCAAAAATCCATTTGCGTTTGAAAAAGAGCCAAGAGAGCATAGCAGTAAAGAACATCTAGATCTTTTAAGACTACAACTTGATCTTCAAGATCAATATGCAGAAGTACTGCCACGCTCAATCACAGGACTTCACCGCTTCTTCAAAATTTATGTAAAAGGCTTCCCTGGAGCTGCTGAATTGAGAAATCAATTGATGAGCACGAAGTCGACGGATGAGGTGCGTGCTTTGTTGGATAAGTTTGAGGATAGTGTTGGTGAGGCTCAGGATAGTGAGACGGTTTAACTTTTAAGCACTTAAATCATTTCATATGTAGTGCATGACATGAGTGAGTTGAAAATAAGTGCAGAGCTGGAAAAGAACAGTGTATTTGAGAAATCAAAACACTGTTTTTTTCTTTTAGTTAATGTTAAGAGAGAAATCTTTTTATAGGCATATAAAAAACATGTAAGAGCTCTGTAGATACAATGATAGAGAAAAGTTCGGGTAAGACTATAAAACATATCTTTAAAATGTTAAAGTATTAATTTAGCGGACAATAACTAAAAGGTTAGATTAAACATGATAATTTAAAGCAGGTTATAGCATAAACTTTAACCGCTGAATAAATAATCAACATTTCAGGAGGAAACCCAATGGCAATGAGCAACAACGATATATTAAAAAGAGTACGATACGCTTTAGATATAAAAGATATAGATATGGTAGAAATCTTTAAACTTGGCGGGATGGAAGTAACGAAAGAAGACGTAGTTGATATGCTTACAAAAATAAAGAGAGCTCCTCAGCACGAAGCTGAAAATGATGAGGTAGCTGAAGATGAGTACGTAAAAACATGCGATATGATGATGTTAGAGGCATTTTTAAATGGATTTATTACTTTAAAAAGAGGAAAGCAAGATCCGAAACCAGGACAACCAGCACCTGTACAGAGCAAGGAGAGTGCCAATAACCTTCTTCTAAAGAAAATGAAAATCGCACTATCTTTAACGAGTGAGGATGTACTTGATATATTAGATAGCGTAGGCGTTACGGTAACAAAAGGAGAGTTAGGCGCTCTATTAAGAAAAAAAGGTCATAAAAATTACAAAGAGTGCGGCGATAGATACGCAAGGAATTTCATTAAGGGATTAGGTGTAAAGTATAGAGGATAATGAGGTCGTTAAAGCAGTAAATGATATAATAGGTAGAGTAGGACGTTCGTATCCTACTCTTTTTTATTTGTAAAAATACTATGCTAGGTGATGAAATGGTACATACATATTTAGGTGAGACAATTAATTTTCATATAACTTATAAGAAGAAAAAGTCCGTGCGTCTTTTTGTGGATTCGTATGGAAATGTGGAAGTGCAGGCTCCGAAAGGGACACCTGTTGAATACTTAGTCCAGTTGCTAGAGGAAAAGTGGGATTGGATTCAGACAACACGTAAGGAAATGGCGGAGCGAGCGCGTGGACCACAGGAAAAAGATTACGATCAAGGAGAAGGCTTTTTGTATTTAGGGAATACGTATCCGATACAGATTTCCCAAGATGTAAGCATTGAGCAAGACAATGCGATTTTTGAAGGGGATAAGTTACATATTTATGTAAAAGAGCTAAAGGATGAGAAAATACAGCAAGCTTTAAAACGATTTTATTATAAGCAGTGTAAAACTTTAGTAGAGAAGAGCATTAAAGTGCATCAAAGTAACTTTAAGACAAAACCACGTTCTATTCGTATTACAGATAGTAGTCGTACTTGGGGTACTTGCGATTCGAATTTACAACTAACATTCAATTGGAAGCTAGCAATGGCACCACAGCGAGTAATTGACTATGTAGTTGTTCATGAAATGTGTCATATGGTTCATTTAAATCATGATCGATCGTTTTGGCGTCTTGTCGGGAAGATAATGCCTGATTATAAGGAAATGGAGAACTGGTTAGCTTTATCTAGTTGGAAGATGACGGTTTAATGTTGCGCTTTGTATAGGTTGCAATTATTGTCAATCTTTGTCGGTAAGTCGATATATTTCGAAAATCGCTGATATATTTGGAGTTGCGCCGATATATTTCGAAAACCGCTGATATATTTGGAGTTGCAATCGATATGTTCAATGAAGAGAAAGTAAAAGGAGAGGTCACAGCAGACATCTCCTCTTTTCGAGTATATAGATTATCGTCCAAACTTCACAACAAAATCCCCATCCACTTTCGCCATCTCATACCCACGATACCCCTCCAAAAGCAAAGCCTGCTGTCCACTAGCATCACTCATTAGAATACTTTGAACATCCGTCAAATCGCTTTCTTTATCTCCGCGCAATTTCTTCACAAAAACATACCGCAGACTACCACCATACTTTTCCTTCAGCGCAGCAATCTCCATTCCTTGCGCAAATTTATCCTTCAAGCTCGGAATGTTAAAAGGAGCAACGGTGCAGCATACGTAATCATATTTGCTGTCTTCTTTTTGCAATTCTTCCATAATGACTTTCGCTAATATTTTTTGCATCCCATTTCCTCGGCAGTTCGGATGAACGTTTGAGATTTCTTGATAGATGACGCGGTGCAGTTCACTTTCTGATAGACCAATATCAAGCCCTAAATGTTCATCGTCGATAGGAGGGACGAGTAGAGCGCGAAATGCGATGAGTTTGTTTTCGATAAAAGCACCGATCATCATGCCGTTTCCTTCTAGAATGTATTGAAATTCTTCTTGTGAGAGTGGTTGTAAACGACTTTTATCTTCTAGTGCTTCAATTACGATGTTTTGTAGTGATAAAATTTGTTCGATGTGCTCTAGTGATAGTAATGTAACGTGAAATGATTCGTTATTTTGTTTTAATGTTCCTTTGTATAGAACCGTCATATGATAGTCCTCCTTTAGCGTACAACGTCTTGAAAGACGGTTAGTTCTTGTAGCGTATCTTCGTTTATTTCAATGCCGAGTCCGGGCTTTTCGTTTAAGCGAATGAATGGTACATCGTAATGTAAGTTTCCAATGTCTTTCGTGAATTTTAATGGTCCTGTTAGCTCTACGCTCGTAATGATTTTCTTTGAGAAAGCGACATGGAATCCTGCGGAAGAGGCAACAGATGATTCGACCATTGATCCCACTTGGCATTCAATGCCGGCCATTTCAGCTTGATGAGCGAGCTTTACAGCTGGATGTATGCCACCGCATTTCATTAGTTTTATATTCACTTTATCAGCAGCTTCTAATTTAATAATTTGGCGCATTTCACGAGAACTTTTTAGTCCTTCATCAATCATAAGCGGGAGGTCTGTCTTAGAACGAATATGAGCCATGGCATCAATATCGTCCGCGATAACAGGTTGTTCAATCCAGTCAATGTTTAAATGTCCTAATGAACGCAGTGCTGTTAATGTGTTTGCGCTATTTTTCCAGCCTTGGTTTACATCAACGCGAATAGCGATGTCATTTCCTACACGTTCTCGTACAGCTTCAATACGTTTCATATCTTCTTTTACATTCGTACCAACTTTCATTTTGAAAGATTGGTAACCTTTTTGAATCATAGAAGCAGCTTCTTCAGCCATATCTTCAGGATCGGCAATACTTAAAACGTGAGTGACAGGGAATTCTTCATGATAGCGCCCGCCAATTAATTGATATACAGGTTGATTTAGTTTTTTGCCCATTATATCAAAACAAGCAATATCAATTGCAGCTTTCGCTGTTGGAACACCGTAAATTGTATTGTCCATCATGTCGTGTATTTTTTCGATATTCATTGGATTTTTCCCGATTAGAGCAGGGGTTAGCGTATGTTTTAAAGTATGGAAAGTACTTTCCCATGATTCACCTGTGACGTGATCATCAGCAACGCCTTCACCGTAACCGATAATACCTTCATCTGTTTCCATTTTGACGATAATAGAGGGCATATCAGAATAAGAGCCATAACTAATAACAAACGGATTGCGAAGCGGTAAACGAATTGCGTAAAGATGAATAGCTGTAATTTTCATTGAATAGAAACCCCTTCCTGTTTACAATAGTTTTGTACATTTGATATAGTTGACGTTAAATAGTCGTTAATTAATGATAAGGAGTTAGAGAAAATGATGATAAAAATTGCAGTTGTCGGTTCAAAGGAGTTTATGGAGAACCTTTTTCCTATTGCTCAAAAATTAGAAGGAATAGAAATTGATCCATATATTTACCTTCATCCGACGGAATCTTCTGAACTATTAAAGTGTCTAAAGCCTTGTGATGTCATCTTTTTCTCAGGTGCTTTACCTTATTATATGGCAAAAGAAATAAGAGAACAATTACGAATTCCAAGTACATACTTACAGCAAGACGAGACAACTGTCGCATCTTCAATTCTTTCTATCATGTATCATCAAAGTATTCAACCACATAACATTTCCATCGATTTAGTAGACCGCTCGTTTATTACAAATGTGTTCCATGATATTGGTATAAAAGAAAGCCCGCAAGTGTTGGATTATGAAAATATGCTGTGGAGTAAAGATGAGATAAATAGAGTTATCGATTTTCATGTAGCTAAATATCAATCTGGAGAAGCTCATTTAGCTTTAACTAGTATTCACGCTGTTTACGACGAGCTTCAAAAAATAGGTGTTCCTTCAGAGCGCATGATTGATCCAACACAATCCATTATACATGGTCTAAAAGATGCAAAAATAAAAGCTGAGTTAGCAAAAAGCTATTCAGCTACTGTTGGTGCTTGTATTATTTCTTCCTTAGAATTACGAGCGAGTTTGCTTGAAAAACTAGATGTCATTTCAAAAGAACTACGTGGTTCATTTAAACAAGTGGATGAAATGACATGCATTTTGTATACAACTCGTGGTGATATCGAATCAATTATTAAAACAAATGCGATAGATAACTTGTTTGCGAGCGTAGAAGGAACGATAGCTATTGGATTTGGTTATGGGAAAACCGTGAAAGAGGCGGAGCAAAATGCAAAAATTGCTCAAAGTTTTGCAAAGAATAATCCAATAGATCGTTGTTTTTATATACTAACAAGTGATAAAGATTTGTTTGGTCCGTTCCCGAAAGAACAGAGAGTACAAAGTTTGAAAAATGATAATCCGGAACTAATGAAAATAGCGAAGGAAACGAAGCTTAGTCCGGCCAACTTGTCAAAAATCATTCAATTTAGTCAATCGCATCCGTCATTGAAGTTTACAGCAGCTGACCTTTCTGAGTACTTACAAGTGACTCGAAGATCGACAGAAAGGTTGTTAAAGAAATTAGTTGATTACGGGTATGCTCATATTTGTGGCGAGGAAATGCCCTATCAACAAGGGCGACCTCGCGCACTATATGAACTGAATTTACCGCTATTTTTAAGCTTCTAGTTGAGCTTTTTGTTTCTTTAGTAATTCTGCTTTTTCAATGTCTGATAGTTTTACAATTGTGAAGCCTGTTATGCCATAAATGATTGAGATAATAGGTACGATGAAATTCAAAATAGCATAAGGGGCATATTCAAATGCACCTACGCCAAGTGTAGCGAGAATAAATACACCGCACGTATTCCAAGGAACGAAGACAGAAGTTAATGTTCCGCCATCTTCTAATGCTCTGGATAAGTTTTTTGAATGTAGTCCTTTTTCTGTGTATGCATTTGCGTACATTCTTGAAGGGACAACAATTGAAATATATTGTTCAGAGCAAGTAAGGTTTGTTGCAAAACAAGATGCGATAGTAGAAGCGATAAGCCCTTTTGCTGATTTCGCTAACTTTAAAATTTGATTTACAATTGAGCGAAGAATACCTGTATGTTCTAATACTCCTCCGAAAGTCATAGCGACAATTGTCATAGAGACTGTATTCATCATCGAATCTAAGCCACCGCGGTTAAATAGTTCGTCTACTAGCTTGTTTCCAGTGTCTATAACAAATCCAGCTTGGAGTGCACCGACAGATGCTGAGACAGAACCACCTTGAATAAAGACTTGTGATAAAAATCCTAAAATAATACCGACGAGAATCGCTGGTATAGCAGGAACTTTTTTTGCGACCAATACCATAACGACTACGGGTATAATGAGTAGGAAAGGTGAGATAACAAAGTTTTGTTGCAATACTTGTAACGTTTGATCGATGCTCTTCGCATCAATATTGTTAGCGCCGAAGCTTCTTCCTAAGAGCGCGTAAACGATAAGAGTAATAATTAAACCTGGAACTGTAGTAAATAACATATGACGAATGTGTGCGAATAAATCTGTATTTGTTAATCCTGCGGCTAGGTTAGTTGTATCTGAAAGCGGTGACATTTTATCGCCAAAATAAGAGCCTGAAATAATGGCACCAGCAACCATTGGAGCTGGGATTCCCATACTTAGGCCAATTCCCATTCCAGCAACACCAATTGTCCCCATTGTAGACCAAGAGCTACCAATTGCTAATGCAACGATAGAACAAATGACGGTAATGGAAACTAAAAATAGTGATGGAGTTAAAAGTTTTAAACCGTAATAAATCATCGTTGCGACGATTCCACCGCCAATCCAAGCACCAATTGTTAAGCCAACAAGAATAATAATGACGATAGCAGGTAATGCAAGACGAATCCCTTTATACATTGCTTCTTCAAGATCATTCCATTTGTAACCATAACGCCAAGCGACAATAGAAGCAACGGTTGTACCAATAATAAGTGGAACGTGAGGGGTTTGTTTTAATACAACAATTGTAACCATCATAACTGCAACGGTAATGATAATAGGGATAATCGCTATTCCAAAAGGTATTTCTTTTTTCATAAAGTTCCTCCTTGTTACGTATGTTTGTTTGTATTTTTAGAATTGTCGTAAAATAGACGTTTATTAGGTTATGATAACTAAAAGTTTATGTAAGCGTCAACATAAAAAACAGAAAATAAGGAATGTTCTAGTTTTTTTGTTTAGTTTGTAATATAAGTGCAGAGTAAGGTTTTTAAGTATTTAAAAATAAACAATTGACTTTTTTCTTAAAATTCAATATGTTCATAAAAACATCTGTTTTTCATAAGTATAATTAACCCGAATCGTTTGTAATGTGGGAAGGAGACTGGAACGTTGAAAACATTAGAACTACAAGAGCGCTTAACGGAGATTTTTCAGCATTTACACGAAAACCCTGAAGTAAGTTGGAAAGAATATGAAACGACAGCGTATATTACTGACTTTTTAAAAGAAGAAGGAATTTCATATAGAACATTTGATGATTGTCCAGGTGTAATTGCTGAGATTGGAGGCGGGAATCCAGTTATTGCGATTCGTGCTGATATGGATGCACTTTGGCAAGAAGTAAATGGAGAATTTAAAGCGAACCATTCATGTGGCCATGATGCTCATATGACCATTGTAATGGGACTTATTTTACAATTGAAAAATATGAGATGGAAAAGTGGTATGGTTAGATTTATTTTTCAGCCGGCAGAAGAGAAGGGGAATGGTGCTTTGAAGATGGTGGAGAAAGGTGCTGTAGATGATGCTGATTTCTTATTTGGCGTCCATCTAAGACCAATTGAAGAACTATCTTTGAAACAAGCAGCCCCATCTATTCGCCATGGAGCAGCAGGATTTTTAGAGGGTATGATTCATGGGGAGGATGCACACGGGGCAAGACCACACCAAGGTGTGAATGCAATTGATGTCATTTCCATGATTAATATCGGTTTGAAAAATATTTGGCTGCCACCGCAAAGTTCCTATTCAGTAAAAATGACGAGATGCCAAGCAGGTGGTAATAATTTAAATATCATTCCAGGAAATGGTCATTTCAGTTTAGATGTAAGAGCTGAGAGTAATATACTATTAGAAGAATTAAAGAAAAAGATTGAGCATGTAATAGAATCAGCTGCATCGATGGGGTCGAAAACTTCATACGAATGGATGGATCTTGCACCAGGAGCAGAGGTTTCCGAAGAAGCAGAGCGCTTTATGCGTAAAGGTATTCTCGAAGTGTATGGGGAAGAGAGATGCACAGGGCCTCTCTATACGACAGGAAGCGATGATTTCCATTACTATACAGTGAAAAGACCACATTTAAAAGCTGTCATGCTTGGACTAGGAGCAGACCTACAACCTGGATTACACCATCCGTATATGAGATTTGATCATAGTTGTATTATGGATGGGGTAGAAATATTGAAACAAACTGTATTGAAAGTGTTAGAAGACAGGGGCTAAAGAGCTCCTGTTTTTTTGTCGTGAATTGTCGGTAAATCGATATATTGAGAAAATCGTTAATATATTTGAAGTTATGATAGATATATTGAGAAAATCGTTAATATAATTTCACGTACCTATTAATTTGATAAAAAATGAGCCTCCAGTACATGGTGTATAATAATAAGTACCATTTTTTAATAGGAGAAAACGAATGAACGAACAATATTACGATGCAGTTTTACATATAAAAACAGTCGGTGAGCAAAAAGGGTTTAACAAATCTATGCATTATCACCGTTATGAACCGACGCCGTATAGCGGATTAGATGAGTTACTGAATCAATATGAAATAAAAAGTAGTGACCGAATTGTAGACTTTGGGTGCGGAAAAGGGCGATTAAACTTTTATATGCATCATAAATGTGGGGCTTCAGCAGTTGGAATTGAAATGAATGAAGAGTTTTATAAAGAAGCGATGGATAATCGAGATCGTTATGCTCGAAAAGCACGAAACAGTAAGGGGAAAATTCAATTCCAATGTTGTTTAGCGCAGGAATATGAGATTGATCCACATGATAATAGGTTTTATTTCTTTAATCCGTTTTCTGTGCAAGTGTTTATGAATGTAGTAAATAACATTTTGCTTTCAGTAGAAAACACGGGGAGAGAAGTGGATATTATTTTATATTATCCTTCTGAGGACTATATTTTCTTCTTAGAAAATCAGACTGCGTTTGAGCTGAAGAAAGAAGTAAGGTTGCCTGGGGCTTATGAGAAGAATGGGAATGAGAGGTTTTTAGTTTATACATTAGGGTAATAAAAAAACAGGTGCCAAGGCACCTGTTTTTTTATTAGTTACGGATTAAGTAATCAAATGCACCTAAAGCTGCGTTTGCACCTGAACCCATAGAGATGATGATTTGTTTGTACGGATTATTTGTACAGTCACCTGCAGCAAACACTCCTGGTACGTTTGTAGCGCCGTGCTTGTCTGTTACGATTTCACCGCGAACGCGTTCAACTGTTTCGCCTAACCAGTCTGTGTTTGGCACAAGACCGATTTGTACGAATACACCTTGTAATTCAACGTGATGAACTTCTTCAGTTTCACGATCGATGTAAGAAATACCGTTTACTTTATCAGTACCAGTGATTTCTTTCGTTTGAACGTTTTTCAGAACAGTTACGTTTGGTAAGCTGTTAAGACGCTCTTGTAATACAGCATCAGCTTTTAATTCTGGCATGAATTCAAGAACAGTTACGTGCTTAACAATACCTGCTAAGTCGATAGCTGCTTCAATACCAGAGTTACCTCCGCCGATAACTGCTACGTCTTTTCCAGTGAATAATGGACCGTCACAGTGTGGGCAATATGCTACACCTTTATTTTTGAACTCAGCTTCACCTGGTACGCCAACATTACGCCAGCGAGCACCTGTAGAAACGATTACGCTCTTACTTTTCAGAATAGCGCCGTTTTCAAGTTCCACTTCAATAAGTTCTTTTTTCTCTAAACGTTTCGCACGTTGTAGATTCATTACATCGATGTCGTATTCTTTTACGTGCTCTTCAAGGCTTGCTACTAGCTTAGGACCTTCAGTCTTTTTTACGCTGATGAAGTTCTCAATGCCCATAGTATCCATTACTTGACCACCGAAGCGCTCAGCAACGATACCAGTGCGGATGCCTTTACGTGCTGCGTAAATTGCTGCACTTGCACCAGCAGGGCCGCCACCAACAACAAGAACATCGTATGGATCTTTATCAGAAAGCTCTGATGCATCTGGACCGTTACCCATTTTAGCTAAAATTTCTTCAAGTGTCATACGACCGCTTCCGAAAGATTCGCCGTTTAGGTAAACAGTTGGTACTGCCATGATGTCTTTGCTTTCTACTTCCTCTTTGAATGCAGCGCCATCAATCATAGTATGTGTAATACCAGGGTTAAGAACGCTCATTACGTTAAGAGCTTGTACAACATCAGGACAGTTATGACAACTTAGGCTGATATAAGATTCAAAATGATATTCGCCTTGAATGTTTTTAATTTGATCGATTAATTTTTGTTCAACTTTTGGAGCGCGTCCACTTACTTGTAGTAAAGCTAACACTAATGATGTAAATTCGTGTCCTAATGGAATACCAGCGAATACGACACCAGTGTCTTCACCAGGGCGGTTTACGCTAAAGCTTGGTGTTCTCTCTAATTCAACTTTTTCTACTGTAATCTTAGATGACATAGTAGCTAATTCGTCTACTAGAGCTAACATATCTTTAGATACGTTATCGTCTCCTGCGCTTACCTTAAGTAAAATATCGTTCTCCATTAATTGAAGGTATTGGGATAGTTGTGTTTTTATATCTGCATCTAGTATCATTTTGATCGAACTCCTTAGATTTTGCCTACAAGGTCAAGGCTTGGTTTAAGTGTTGCAGAACCCTCTTGCCATTTAGCTGGGCAAACTTCACCTGGGTTGTTACGTACGTATTGAGCAGCTTTAATTTTGTTAACAAGAATGCTTGCGTCACGGCCGATACCGTCAGCATTGATTTCCATAGATTGGATAACGCCGTCTGGATCGATGATGAATGTACCACGAGCAGCAAGACCTTCTTCTTCCATTAAAACGTTGAAGTTTGTAGTGATTGTGCGAGTTGGGTCACCAATCATGATGTACTCGATTTTGCCGATAGTTTCTGAGCTATCATGCCATGCTTTGTGAGTGAAGTGAGTGTCTGTAGATACAGAGTATACTTCAACGCCTAAGTCTTTTAGAGTTGCGTATTGGTTTTGTAAGTCTTCAAGTTCAGTTGGGCAAACGAATGTGAAGTCAGCTGGGTAGAAACAAACTACACTCCATTTTCCTTTTAAACTTTCGTCAGTAACTTGGATAAATTCTCCATTATGGTAAGCATTAGCTTTAAACGGTTTTACTTCTGTGCCGATTAATAACATATTAAAATTCCTCCTAAATGTTGGTTTTGAGCATCAAAAAATAGTGTGCTCATAAAATATATTTTTTAATTAACTATAATAATTCTAATTCGATATTAATTATCATATAGAAGTGGTTATTTTGTCAAGAGAATAAACCAACTTTATACCGATTTAATTAATATTTATTCTCAATTAAGGCTAACAGGGAATGGAAAGGTAACTTTAAGTTTATAAATTTTCAATGATTGTTTGAAAGAGTAGTGTGTATGTTAGAGATATGGTGTAAGTGTAAATTCTTAGGAAGGAAATATTTCTTAGAAGTTATGTATTTGAAAAGGAACTGCTTATTTCTATTTTACAAAGAATTGTGCGATAAATAAAATAAAATGAATCGAAATCTTTTTGAACAATTTTTGTCATCTCAAATATATAATTAGGAAGTATATTACGCTGATAGTTAGAAATATTGACTCAAAGTGCTAACGAGATATAATAAAACCTAGATATACCTTTCAAAAAGAAGAATACATATTTATAGGATGAAAAAATTCAACCTATTATTTTTTATAGCTTTTAGAAAACGCTTACAATTGGTGTGGAGGGGAAACCATGTCTAAGTTCACAAAGTATTTTTTAATGGAAGCTAAAGATGTGATTGCATATGTGAAAGAGAAATTATCTAAGTTTGAACATGCAAAGGGGCTAAAGTGTAAAGAAATAGGTGATGGCAATTTAAATTATGTGTTCCGCGTTTGGGATGAAAAAGAGAACATCTCTGTCATCGTAAAGCAAGCTGGGGATACAGCTCGCATTTCAGATGAGTTTAAGTTGTCGACGAATCGTATTCGCATAGAATCAGATGTTTTGCAGTTAGAGGATGAGTTAGCACCTGGACTTGTTCCTAAGGTGTATTTATTTGATAGTGTGATGAACTGTTGCGTAATGGAAGATTTATCGGATCACACAATATTACGTACAGCACTTATAAATCATCAAATATTTCCGCAGCTTGCTGACGACTTAACTACTTTTATGGTAAATACACTTTTATTAACATCTGATGTTGTAATGAATCATAAAGAGAAGAAGGAACTTGTGAAGAATTATATAAATCCTGAATTATGTGAGATTACAGAGGACCTCGTATATTCAGAACCATTTACAAATCATAATAAGCGTAATGAGTTATTTCCTTTAAATGAGGGATGGATTAGGGAGCATATTTATAGTGATAAAGAGCTTCGTATGGAAGTAGCGAAACGTAAATTTTCTTTTATGACGAATGCACAGGCATTGCTTCATGGTGATTTACATACTGGTTCTGTTTTTGTAAGAGATGATTCTACAAAGGTTATTGATCCTGAGTTTGCTTTTTATGGACCTATGGGATATGACGTTGGGAATGTAATGGCGAATTTAATGTTTGCTTGGGTGAATGCAGATGCAACGATGCCACCTGGAGCTGAGAAAGATACGTATATGGATTGGTTACAAACTACGATGGTAGAGGTAATTGATTTATTTAAGAAGAAGTTTTTAGATGGTTGGGATATTCATGTGACCGAGATTATGGCGAAGGAAGAAGGCTTTAACGAAGTATATTTACAATCTGTATTAGAGGATACAGCTGCAGTGACAGGTCTTGAATTAATCCGCCGTATTGTTGGATTAGCGAAAGTAAAAGATATTACTTGTATTGAGAATGAGGAAGCACGTGCTAGAGCGGAGCGAATTTGTCTTAAAGTAGCGAAGAGTTTTATTTTACGAGCGAATCAATATAGAACAGGTACAAGTTTTGTAGAAACGTTAAAAGAACAGTCAATGCACTACGCGGAGTAAGGGGAGAATATGATGGAAGAGCAATTAATACCAATTCAGTGGAAAGATGATGCTTTAGTTTTGTTAGATCAAACGTTATTACCGAATGAAATTGCCTATGAATCATTTAAAACAGCTGAAAGTGTGTGGGATGCCATTCAAGTAATGAAAGTACGAGGTGCACCAGCGATTGGTGTTTCAGCAGCTTATGGAGTGTATTTAGGGGTAAAGGAATTTGCTGAAAGTACGGAAGAAGGATTTATGGATGAAGTAAGAAAGGTATGTACATACTTGGCGACATCAAGACCGACTGCAGTAAATTTATTTTGGGCACTTGAAAGAATGGAAAGTGTAGCGGCAGATAATATTCATTTATCAATCTCACAGTTGAAAGATAGATTACTAGAAGAGGCAAAAGAAATTCATAGAGAAGATGAAGAAATTAACCGTCAAATTGGAGAACATGCATTAACATTATTCCATGATGGAATGGGAGTATTAACACATTGTAATGCTGGTGCGTTAGCGACGACTAAGTATGGTACTGCGACGGCTCCAATGTACTTAGCAAAAGAAAAAGGATGGGACTTAAAAATCTTTTCGGATGAAACACGTCCAAGATTACAAGGGTCAACGTTAACGGCATTAGAACTACAGCGAGCGGGAATTGATGTTACTGTCATTACGGATAATATGGCAGCTATGGTCATGTCACAAGGGAAGATTGACGCTGTAATTGTTGGATGCGACCGTGTGGCAGCGAACGGTGATATAGCAAATAAAATTGGAACATTAGGCGTATCTATTTTAGCGAAATACTACAACATTCCGTTTTATGTAGCAGCGCCAACGCCGACAATCGACTTGAAAACACCGACAGGAAAAGAAATTCCCATCGAGGAAAGAGATGCTTCTGAAGTGATTAATCGCTTCGGACAATATTCTGCTCCGAAAGAAAGTAAAGTATATAATCCAGCATTTGATGTTACTCCACATGAAAATGTAACAGCGGTTATTACAGAAAAAGGGATTGTAAAGGCACCGTTTACGGAGAATTTAAAAAAGCTATTTCAATAAATAGATAAATATAAAAGTCAGTCATCATAAGCTTCATACTTAGGGGGATGTATATGTTATTACAAAAAGAAAGAGAAGAAATTGTAGCGTATGGAAAGAAAATGATTTCTAGTGGTTTAACAAAGGGAACGGGCGGTAATATTAGTATCTTTAATCGTGAACAAGGTCTTGTTGCGATTAGCCCAAGTGGTTTAGAGTATTATGAAACAAAGCCTGAAGATGTAGTTATATTAAACTTAGATGGTGAAGTAGTAGAAGGAGAGAGAAAACCATCAAGTGAATTAGATATGCACCTTATTTACTATAGGAAGCGTGAAGATATAAATGCGCTTGTGCATACACACTCTCCTTACGCGAAGACGATTGCGTCATTAGGATGGGAGCTTCCGGCTGTGTCGTATTTAATTGCTTTCGCAGGACCGAATGTGCGCTGTGCACCGTATGAAACATTTGGTACGAAGCAATTAGCAGAGGCTGCTTTTGAAGGCATGATTGATCGCCGTGCTGTTTTACTTGCGAACCACGGTTTAATTGCAGGTGCAAATAATATAAAAATGGCATTTACCGTTGCGGAAGAAATTGAGTTTTGTGCACAAATTTATTATCAAACGAAAAGCGTCGGAGAACCGAAGTTATTGCCAGAAGATGAAATGGAGAATTTGGCGAAGAAGTTTGAAGGGTATGGGCAGCAGTAGAATGAAACAAAGACACCCTCAAGAAAAGATCTTGAGGGTGTCTTTTAAGCTTTTTTAAGCAACAAATACATAAAGTAAGGAGCCCCAATTAAAGCAACGACAATACCTGCTGGGATGCCATTAGGATCAACGATATTTCTTCCAATTGTATCTGCTAATAATAATAGCCATCCGCCGATTAAAAGGGCGATAGGCATGAAGATTTGATGTCTTGGACCTACTAAAGATTTCGCGATATGAGGAGCCATTAATCCGATAAAGCTAATTCCTCCTGTTACGGAAACAGCTGCAGCTGCAAGTGCAACGGCTGCAACTAATAAGTATCTGCGTTCTTTTTCAATTTCAATTCCAACGCCGATTGCGACTGGTTCGTTTAATGCTAAAATGTTTAATCGATTTGCTTTATAGAAAATAAATGGAATGAATACGATTAACCATGGGAGCATTGCTAAAACGAATATCCAGTCATCTCCCCAAATATTTCCGGCAATCCATTTTGAAATAAAGTCTACTTTCATACGATCCGCGGATGAAATAAGGACAATCATCGTTCCAGATAGTGCAAATGCAAAACCGATACCGGTTAATGTTAATCGGATTGGTTGAAGTCCAGTTGATTTACTATATGAAAATACGTAAATTAGAACAGCTGTCAGAAATGCTCCGATAAATCCAACTACAGGTAGTAAGTAGAGAAATGAACCTACATCTATTGGAAAGTATAAAAAGAAAATAGCAACAGCAACACCGGCCCCAGAGTTAATACCAAGAATACCAGGTTCAGCTAAATCATTTCGAGTAATTCCTTGAAGAATAGCTCCTGATAAAGCGAGAGCCATACCAGCTAATAATGTAATGACAATTCTAGGTAGCCTTAAAGAGTATAAAACAAACTCCTCTTTAAAAGTCCCTTGCCCCATTAATGTTGGGAGTAGTCGATCATAAGATAAAGATGCTGAACCAAGTCCCATTCCAACTACAATGGTTGTGATGATTACTATAAGTAAAGTGAGTATAATGAGACGCTGTTTTCTTAAAATAGATTGCATCATGAGAATGTTTTTCCTCCTTTACGTACAATGAATAGGAAGAATGGTAACCCTACAATCGCGACAATTGCTGCAACTGGTGTTTCGTATGGAGCGTTAATAGTACGTCCGATTGTATCTGCAAGTAGCATAAAGGAAGCTCCAGCAATTGCTGACATCGGTATAACAAATCGGTAATCTGGACCGACAATTGGGCGTACCATGTGAGGTACCATTAAGCCGATAAATGCCATATTTCCAACAAGCGCTACAGATGCACCTGCAAGTAAGATAATAATGATAAATAAAATAGTTTTAATAACAATAATTTTTTGACCTAGTCCAATAGCCACTTCCTCACTGAAACTAAGAACTGTCAATTTTTTTGCTAGTAAGATAGCGATAAAGATACTAATTGAAATGACTGGAATAATAATTTTTAATTGGTTCCAAGTTGTTCCAATTACGCCACCAGCAGTCCAAAGTGATACATCTTGTGAAATTTTAAAGTAAATGCCGATTCCTTCTGAAATTGCGAGTAGAAATGCTGAAACTGCAGCACCCGCTAATACAATTCGAAGAGGAGAAAGGCCGCCTTTTTTCACCATACCAATTCCAAATACCATAATTGCGCCAATTGCAGCACCGATAAAGCAAGCTAATGTTAAGTAAAGATAGCTGATGGAAGGGTTGAAAGCAAGTGTCAGTGCAAGTGCAGCATTTGCTCCACCAGATAGCCCTAGTAATCCAGGATCTGCAAGTGGATTTCGTGTTAATCCTTGCATAATTGCTCCAGAAACGGCTAATCCAGCTCCTACAAAAATAGCAGCAACTTCACGTGGTAAACGTATTTCTCGAATAATAGATATTTTGTCTCCTTTAGCGGAGGAAGTGAGTGCTGACCATACATCTTTTATCGAAGTATCTGCAGCACCTAATACCATTGCAACCATAAAAATAAGAAAGAATGCAATTAAGCTTAAAATTAGTTTGTATGTAAAAGCTATAGAACGTGGATTGTCATG
Source organism: Bacillus sp. B2-WWTP-C-10-Post-4 (assembly GCF_009183805.1). NCBI lineage: Bacteria > Bacillati > Bacillota > Bacilli > Caryophanales > Bacillaceae > Bacillus > Bacillus sp. B2-WWTP-C-10-Post-4. The sequence continues at coordinate 44,541 of NZ_WEII01000005.1, forward strand.
ATCTTTTGTCATTCGTTTCACATCTTTTCTGTTCATAGAATAAAGGAAGAGGAATTCTTAAATTAAGAATTCCTCATGTTTGTATTATTTACCAAGAAAGCTCTTCTTGAAGAAGTCTAGTTGGAAATCTAATGTAAGTGGATCATTAAAATAGAATTCCATCATGTTTGCTTCATATACGCGATTATTTTTTACTGCTGGGATGTTTTTATATGATTCTGTCTCTTGGAATGAGTTATCAGTATCTTTATTTTTACTTACGATTAAGTAATCACCAGCAAATTCAGGTAATACCTCAGTAGATAATGCGTAGTAACCTTCTTTTAATGCTTTTTCTTTTACTTTTTCAGGCATTTTTAATTTCATTTCTTGGTACAGAATTTCTGTTCCGCGGCCCCAGTTCTCGCCGTATACATAAAGCTGTTTGTTGAAGTTTTCTACAACAGAAACTGTAGCATCTTCACCGATTTTTGCTTTAATTTCTTTACCAGCTTCTTGTGCACGTTTCTTGAAGTCATCAACCCAAGTTTTTGCTTCTTTTTCTTTGTTTAATAATTTACCGATTTCTAAATGCTGTGTTAAGTAATCAACTTTTCCGTAAGTGTATGTTACAGTAGGCGCGATTTTCTTTAACTTATCGACATTTTTAATATTTGATAAACCGATGATTAAATCTGGATTTAGTTCAGCGATTTTTTCAACATTTTCATCTGATACTTCAGCAACATCTTTAAGTTTGCTATCAAAACGTGGGTTTTGTTTAGACCATGAATCTACCCCAACAAGATTTACTCCTAATGACATTACGTTACCAGCGAATGATGATAATACAACAACGCGTTTTGGATTTGCAGGAACCTCTACTTTTTTACCATCTTCAGATTGGTATGTAATTGTTTCTGATTTGCTACCTTTTGCATCGTCCTTTTTGTCTGTAGAGCTATTGCTACAAGCACTCATAACAAGAACGAAAAGAACTGTTAGTGAAATAAATAACTTTTTCATCGTCTTTCTCCTTTAACATAGATGATATGTGTATACAATAATTTGTTTAACTGTAATCTTTTTGAAATAGTAGTGGTAATGCAAAATAATTTATTAAAAATCTTGAATATGAGATTTTATAATATAGTAATAACTATATTAATGAAAGAAGATGTAATCTCAAATTTGCTAATTATTAACAAAATGATAATGATTATCACTATTGATTCTTTAAATAATATAATTTTATATAGGTGTATTGTCAATAGTAATTTTGATTGTAAATTTTGCGGAAACAGGTTATATTTTATTGAGAATGATAATCAATGATTAATAGCTGAGGAGTGAGCACGAATGAATCGAGAAGAATTGTTTGATGTAACCGTGATAGGCGGAGGACCTGCAGGGCTTTATTCAGCTTTTTATAGTGGACTCAGAGAAATGAAAACGAAAATAATAGAATTTCAACCACATTTAGGTGGAAAAATACATGTGTATCCGGAAAAGATGATTTGGGATGTAGGAGGACTATTACCAGTTACAGGTGATAAGTTAATTGAACAACTTGTACAGCAAGGGTTAACATTTAAGCCAGAAGTTGTATTAGATACAAAAGTAGAATCGATTATTCGTAATCAAGATGGTACTTTTACATTAAAAACAAGTACTGGCGAAGAACACTTTTCAAAAACAGTTATCGTCGCAACAGGAAGTGGTATATTGAAACCGCAAAAGTTATCTATTGAAGGTGCTGAGCGATTTGAAGTATCGAATTTAAATTATACAGTTAAATCTTTAAAGCGTTTCAAAGGTAAAACAGTTATTATTTCCGGTGGAGGCAATTCTGCTGTTGATTGGGCAAATGAATTGGAACCAATTGCGAAAAAAGTGTATGTAACGTATAGAAAAGAAGAATTATCTGGTCATGAAGCACAAGTAAAACAACTTATGAACAGCTCGGCGGAGTGTTTCTTTAATACATCGATTACAAAATTAATTGCTGGTGATAATCATGAAGCAATCGAATATGTAGAATTAACAAATCATGAAACAGGTGAGGTTTCTCATTTACCTATTGATGAAGTTATTATTAATCATGGATATGAACGCGACATTACATTATTAGAAAATAGTGAGTTAGACGTTGCAATTATAGATAATTATTATATTGCAGGTAATGCAAATAGTGAGTCTTCAGTAGATGGATTATATGCTGCTGGAGATATTTTAAAGCACGAAGGGAAACTACACTTAATTGCAGGTGCATTCCAAGATGCGGGAAATGCTGTGAATAAAGCAAAACAATTTATCCAACCAGATGCAAGTGAGTATGGAATGGTTTCTTCTCATAATGAAGTATTTAAGAAGAGAAATCGCGAACTGATTAAGCAGATGATGAAATAATAAGGAACAAGTATACCCCCACGTATTTCTCTATTCAAATGGATGAGAGATGTACGTGGGGGTTTTCCTGTTTACTATATTTTCTATCATTATAATGACACCGGTTTCATCAGTTCATATGATATGAACATTTTATTGGTAAAGCATCCTAGAAAACAATTTAGCTATGTTTTGCTTACGCAGAACATGGCTAAATTACGCTGTCCCTTTAGCGCGTTCATTAGGAAATGGCATATTTAGTATAGAAGCAATATACTGTTTTCCATGCATTCGAGCTAATGATTCTAATATTTGGCGAACACGTTTTGTAAGATGACCTTGTTTTTTGATGGCTTCACAATATGCGTCATAGAAGGCATATTTAGCCCAAAGGAAATCATCTTGTTGGAATAAGAAGTGATTTTTGTACCATTCACCAATTGTATGATAACAATTGTTTTCATGTATTGCTGTGCTTTGAGAAAGAAAACGATCAGATAAAGATACATTCAAATGAGAAATTGTGTTTTCTGTTTCAACTTGTAGTGTTTTTTCTAACATTGTAATGATGTGACGAGTAGCCATATGTTAACTCTCCTTTGTGTAAATGGGTAATACCATTCTATATTTAAAAAATTCTTACTATATAATACTATACAATATATGGAATGCATCTACCTGCTTTTTGAACTGCATTTACAAAATCTTTTTTATTTGTTTACAAAAATAAAGTAAGATACAGTATAGATGAAAAAATAATAAAGGAATGAACGCATTGTATATAACAGTAGAAGAGACTGCGGAGTATTTGAATTTATCAAAATCGTATATTGAAGAGTTAATTCAGCAAAAGAAAATTCGTGCGCTATTCGATGGAGAGCAATATTTAGTAAATAAAGAACAATTTAATACACATTTAGAACAAATGGAGAAATATAAGCAATTAGTGGAAGAAATATTGAACGAACCAATTCCAGAAGATATGGATGTTAAAGACGAAGATTAAACTATGGAAAATCCCTTATGAAGATATGCAGAAATGTATATTCATAAGGGATTTTTTGTTTGAAGATATCAAAAACATAAGGAGTTCTTAGCCTTTCTTCAAATTTTGATAGGTAGTAGTCTACCATGTTAAAAGCATATTTTTTTCTAGCTAGGACAAACATAGAGAACGTAACCTGTACAGATACATATACTATCAGTGCAAAAGCTTATAAATTAATGGAAGGGGTTTTCTCGTGAGTTTATTTCATTGTGATTTTCTGAAAGACTTAATTGGATCTTTTGTGAGAGTAAACAGGGGTGGTCCAGAATCTCAAAAAGGGACAATAGTCGCTGTATGTTCGGATTACTTTGTATTAAAGAATGAAAAAGGAGAGCTCTATTACTATCAGATTCGTCATCTGAAAAGTATTACAAAAAATGCGAAAGATTGTAAAGCAGATGATTGCAGATGGTTGGAATGTGAATGTGAAGATGACTTTGAAAAGTTACTTCAAAGCTTCAAATATTGCTGGGTGAAAATTAATCGTGGTGGCCCAGAGAAAGTTGAAGGTATTTTACAAGATGTTTCTTGTGAATTTGTGACACTAATTGTAAAAGAAGAAGTTATATTAGTTGCAGTATCTCATATTAAGAGTGTAACAGTACCTTGTAGAGAGAGCGAAGAAAGCGAAAGTGAAAGCGAAAGTGAAAGTAATAATTCAGGTCGAGCTCGCGCACAAAGACAGTCAAGAAGAGGAAGATAATAAGAAAGGAGGATATAAATTTGGAAAGTATATTATGCTGTGAACAAATTAAAGGCTTAGTCGGTGAGACTGTAAAAGTAAATCTTCGTGGACCAGAGAGTCGAGTGGGGGTACTTGTATCGTTAGGAAGAGATTACCTTACATTACAACTTCCTCTTGGTGAATTAGTATATTACCAATTGAAACATGTGAAAAGTCTAGTTAAGAAAGTGAAAGAAAGTAAATGTGGCGATGGCTATGTTTCATGTTTCTGCTCTGATGATGATACTTTTGTCGATGTATTACGTGACTTGAAGTATAAGTGGGTAAAGATTAATCGTGGCGGCCCAGAGTGTGTAGAAGGCTTGTTAAGTGAAGTGCATGAAGAATGTATTACGCTAGTAAACGGTGATGAAGTTATTTATATCATTAATTATCATATTAAGAGTGTGAGTCAAGTAGTGAAATGTAAAAAGAATGAAGATGAATAATGTTTAATAAATAAGAGGGGCATTATGAGGGAAAGAGAAGAACAATTTCTTATTTCGATAGTATGAAAAGGAATTACTTACTATTAAGACAGAACATTGCCCTGATTATTTTTTTGAAACGGAAGATAGGAAAGCTGAAATTCATAGGAAGGAGGATATAGATGAATGAGTTAAACAAAAGTATTGGGGAAAATATATATGTTAAATTAATCGGTGAAAAAAGGTTTAAAGGTATATTAATAGACGTAGGAAATGACATTATTGTTCTTTACAATGGACAAGACTATGTATATATATCTTTATATCATGTACAATACTATAAATTTTTAAGACCACACGACGAAGACATACTAAAACCAGATGTTGATTCTGTAATTAAGAGGGAATCCCCTTCAATTTCTTTGAGAAAAGTATTAAGTACTTCTAAAGGGATTTTTACAGAAGTTTATGTAGCAGGAAATGCTCCAATACATGGTTATGTTACAAGTGTGATGAACGACTATATTGTTTTTTATAGTCCGGTTTATAAAACGGTATATATATCTTTAAAGCATTTAAAATGGTTAATTCCGTATAAAGAAAACCAAGTACCGTATGCCCTCAATAAAAATGAACTCCCCGTAAATCCGTTAAATATTACATTAGCTAGAACATTTGAAGAACAGCTTATTAAAATGACTGGGAAAATTATGGTGTTTGATTTAGGTGAGGAGTCCAATAAAATTGGAAAAATGGCGAAAATTGATGAAGGTCATATTGAAATATCAAAAGCACGTGATGCAAAAATGTATGTGAATATTCAACATGTAAAATCCGTCCATTGTCCGTAGATTAGTTGGAAGGGCTGACTTTTTCTTTTATATGCAGAAGAAAAGGTCGAGCCTATTTGTTTTAGTTTAATTTGAAGATGAGGGGAAAAATGAATTGAATATAAACATAGTATAGTGTGATTTTTTAAAAGGTAACTTTGCACTAACTTATAAAAATTGTGTACGAGCTATCTTTTTATGTATTCAATTTATTTTTTGAGGAGGAGTTGCTCAACTAATTTATTAAAGGGGTTTTGTTCGTGGAGCAGTTTCCGAATTCGGTATCAATTACATTGCTTGGTAGTGCTGGTGGAGCAGCAAAAGCAGTTTTAGCAATTTTAAATCAAGCGATAGCAAATGAAAAAGATCCAATTTATGAAGTATTAAAGAATGCCAAATTTCATTTAGTGGATATAAAACAAAAAGATAGGACTTATTATGATGAGTTGTTTTCGAATTTGAAAGGTCAATTATATTTATATGAGATAAACCTTCAAAATGTAGTGGAATTTAAACAACATTTAAAAGAAAAAAGTACGAGTGTTGTGATTGATGTTTCAGGGGCAGATACAATTAGAGTATTAAGCTGCTGTAATGAATTAGGAATTTGTTATATTAATTCAGCCTTGGAAAATGAAGCAGTAGATCAGGACGACAGCTTAATCGGCTTTCAGCTTACGGAAAGATATACAAGGTTTGAGAAGGAGAAAGAGAAATTTACAAATACAAAAGCGATTATAGGTTCAGGTATGAATCCAGGTGTTGTTCAATGGATGGTTGTTGAGCTTATGAAGGAACGACCAAATGAAAGGCCAAGAGCATGTTATATTGTAGAACATGACACGTCGTTTTTGCATGATACAGCACTTATAAAGCCACATACACTTTATGCTTCATGGGCAGTAGAGCGATTTTTAGATGAAGCAATCTGGAGTTATCCGATGTATATGAGTCATCATCGTCCTCTTTACTTTTATGAAGATGTATATGCTTCAGAGTATAAAGTGAAGTTAGGAGAAAAAGAATTCTATGGTTGTTTAATGCCACATGAGGAAGTATTAATTTTAGGGAAAAACTTCAATATGGAAGTTGGTTTTCTTTACCGAATTAATGAGTATACAACAAATATAATTAGACAGAACTTAGATCAAGTAGAAGATTTATGGAACTGGAATCGTAAAGTGTTTAATCCAGCGGAAGAAGAGGTTGCTGGAGAGGACTTGGTTGGTGTGTTACTCGTTTATGAAAATAGTGAGACATATATGTATAATGTGATGAATAGTAGCCAAGTTTTTCGTAAATATAAAACGAATGCAACGTATTTTCAGGTAGGGTGCGGAATTTATGCGGGCTTGTCTAGTTTACTTTTAGATCAATTTGAACAAGGTGCTTATTACGTCGAGGAGTTGTTATTAAATACAGAAAGTAAGTACGGTGAGTATTTAAATTTATATATGAAGGATTTTGTAATAGGGCATAATAATTTTACTGATGGATTGTTACATGATAGGGTAAGGTGGATGTAAGTTGTTACTAAAAGGAAGGAGAGATCTCCTTCCTTTTAGTATTATAAGGTTAAATATTGCCCTGAAAGCAATTTCATACTTATACTTTAAGGAGATAAAAATGAAAGTTTTTTGTATCGATCAAGGGGAGTTTTTATATGAACAAATACAAGAGCTTGATTTATGAAGAAAGAAGAGCCTTAAAGGTATTTATATTATTATTTTATATTATATTCTTTTTATATGACGCTATATATTATTTTGTATATCCTGCTATGAATATTAGTGGAACAGCGGTAGGGTGGCCAGAAGGTGGTCTTGGGATAGGTGTGCCTATATTTGTAATAGCATTATTTCCTATTTCTATATATCTTCAAAAAAGAGGGTATGTATATTCTGTAAAATATTTATTTTTATTTGGATACATGTTTATCAATCTTGTTAATAATTTAATGATTTATTTGCGAACGGATAGACCTTTTGAACATGGTAGTATGGTAGAAATGCTGTTAATTTTATTTGCCCCAGTTTTCGTGAATAGAAAATACTTTTATTTAGTTTCCTTTAGTGTAATTGGAAAGTACGTATTTTTCACATTGCTATTACAAGATTTAAAAGTGATAATTCCACTTGTTTTATGTGTATTTTATTTCATTATTTCACATTCTTTATTAAAACGATTTCAATCTTATGTAAGAACAGTGGTTGAAATGATGAACAATATGAAAGAGACGGAAAATTTAGCTGTGATTGGGACTATGTCTACAACAATTGCCCATGAAATTCGAAATCCACTAACAGCGTTAAAAGGGTTTACGCAAATGCAAAAAGAAAGAAATCCAACTGATACGATGAGCTACGACATTATGCTACAAGAAATTGAAAGGGTTAATGGATTTGTTAGTGAATTGATGTTGTTAGGGAAACCAAAGCCAACAAATTATGAAAGGTGTAATATACGAGACACCCTTCTATATGTTGTGCATCTAATGGAAAGTTATGCAACGCAATATAGAGTTAAATGTAATTTACAAGTAGATGGAAATCTACCGGCTATAAACGGTGATGATAAGCAATTAAAACAAGTGTTATTAAATATCATTAAAAATGGAATAGAATCAATGCCAGAGGGTGGAGAAATTCATATCCGTGCATATCAAAAAACGCAAGGACATTTGTGTATTTCTGTTGAAGACCAAGGATGTGGTATAGAGAATGAGAAGTTAGAAAAAATCGGCAAGGCGTTTTACACAACAAAGGAGAATGGTACAGGACTTGGATTAATGATTACATATAAAATTATTAAGGAACATCAAGGGAGTATCACGATCCAAAGTAGTCTAGGAGTAGGAACGAAAGTAGAAATTTTTCTGCCGACCGTTTAATGTATTTGAGAAAAGATTTTTCAGAAAAGTGTTCTTGTTGTGTAAATATAAACATTTTATAAAATGTTTCAAGAAGGGTTTTTTTTATAAAATACTTCGTTTATAATGGAGGAAAATATCGACATGAGATTGATTGCTCATGTAACGGTTCAGTAGTGTTATGAAAAGATAAGAAGGGGTGCACGCGCATCCTTTTTTCTATGCAGATATTATGAAAGAGGTGGTATGATGGAATTAACATTAAATTCGACTGTATGTTTACACACGATTCAATTTCGAAAAGAGCAAAAGAATTATACTGTAAAAGACACAATTACAGGAGAAAAGTATGAAATGCCGCCACTTTGGATTGATGCATTGGCAATGATGCGTGACGGTTTTTTATTGGGGGAAATTGAGGAGAAATTAAAAGAAGAGTATCCATCCGAAGAAGTGAATATGTTAGCATTCACGAAGCAACTGTTAGAACTAGAACTTGTTGAAATGGTAGATGGGGAAGAAATAGCTTGTACAAAGAAGAAAGAGAAGGATTATTTAGCTTGGTTACGTCCTCATGTTGAGCAATTCTTTCTTAATTTAAATAAAAAAAATAGAAGCAAAGGTCAATGATGATCTTTGCTTTTTTGTATAGTTTGTTTAAAAAATTACAGCAAATGCTCTTGCAAAAGCACCGTCGCTATCTTTAATTTTTAAAGGTGCTGCTGAGAAGAAGAAACGTTTCGTGTGAATGGCATCTAAGTTTGTTAAGTTTTCGATTAAATAAATATTATTCCCAAGTAGTATGTGATGAATTGGTGATGTTGCTGTCGTTACCTCATCAGGAGAAATAAAATCTAAACCGACAGATTTTACTTTTAATTGTACTAGTTCCTCGGCTAATTCTTCAGAAAGATAAAAAGCTTCTTTCTCATACGCCTCCGTGTTCCATTTAGTAGATAGATTGGAATGGAAAATAACAATATCTCCTTCTTTTATATCAGCATCGTGCAGTACTTCTTTAGGTAGTTTTCGTTCTTGTACATGAGTTACATCAATAAGAACAGCTTCACCTACAAATTGATCCAGCGGTAATTGATCGATGGTCGTTGCGCCTGAAATAAAATGCGCAGGAGCATCACAATGCGTGCCAACATGAACGACAGAATGAAAATCTGTAACTTGATAGCCTGATTCTTCAACACTTGTAACAGCTTCTAGTTGTATTTTAGGTGTTCCAGGAAATTGAGACATATTATTTTCAAATGTTTGCGATAAATCAATTACTTTCATTTTACATACCTCCAATATATGTTTTTCAAATAATAAAAAGCTCATCCTTCAGTATCAAGAAAGATGAGCTTTACATGCTAATTGAGTTTTATCTTCCAAAATGCAATGCATTTTGCAGGAATTAGCACCTATTCAGTTCGTATAAACTGAGGTTGCTGGGCTTCAAAGGGCCAGTCCCTCTGCCTCTCTTGATAAAGAAGTATTCAGTTTCGGAATCTTAATTTTCTGATAGTTAAATTGTAATTCATTTCCTTTTTATGTGCAATACAAAATAGGTATTCACCCAAATAAAGCCGCTCGCATATTGTAGCTTATGTAAATAGAATGCTGCGAAGGAGTGAGTGCAGTGACAGGAAATGTATTAAATTATTATGCTGGTGGTAATACAGCTAGGGGATTTCACAATTTATACGAAGAGAATTTAAAAGGATTAGACAGATTATTTATCTTAAAGGGTGGTCCAGGAACGGGAAAATCTTCTTTAATAAAGGCAATAGGTCGTGAATGGGTTGGAAAAGGATATGATATTGAATTTTTACATTGTTCTTCTGACAATAAATCGGTTGATGGTGTAATTATCCCACAATTAAAAGTAGGAATTGTTGATGGGACATCACCGCATGTTATTGAGCCAAAAATGCCAGGAGTTGTTGAAGAGTATATAAATTTAGGAATTGCTTGGGACTCAGATAAACTAAGAAAGCAGAAGTTAGAAATTGAAAGATTTGTTTCAGAAGCAAGCAAAGCTTTTCAGTCTGCTTACGCACGTTTTAAAGAGGCATTGGTTATACATGATGAGTGGGAGAAGATATATATTGATAATATAAATTTTAATAAAGCAAATGAACTAACCGATCAGCTAATCCAGAAATTATTTGCAGATAAAAGCGGGAGACAATCGCTTGTCAAACATCGTTTTTTAGGAGCTGCAACACCGAAAGGAGCAGTTGACTTTGTTCCTAATTTAACAGAAGGGTTACCACATCGTTATTTTATAAAAGGCCGCCCAGGCTCTGGAAAATCAACGATGCTCAAAAAGTTAGCTAAGGCAGCTGAAGAAAAAGGATTTGAAGTTGAAGTATATCATTGCGGATTTGACCCGCATAGTCTTGATATGGTTATCGTAAGAGAATTAGGCTTTGCAATTTTTGATAGCACCGCACCGCATGAATATTTTCCAAGTCGTGAGGGTGATGAAATTATTGATATGTATGCCCTTATTGTTACGCCAGGGACTGATGAGAAATATGCGAAGGAAATTCGTGATGTTTCCATTCAGTATAAAGCAAAAATGAATGAGGCAATGTCTTTCTTAGCGAAAGCAAAATCGGTTCGTGATAAATTAGAACGAATTTATATTGCTGCTATGGATTTTTCAATAGTAGATGCATATAAAGAGGAGATTCAAAAAGAGTTTGAACGAATTGCTGCTACTGTAATCGAAAAGCAACAATAGAAGTTTTATTAGGCTGTCAGTAATTTCTGACAGTTTTTTTAGTATGTAGTAAAATTAATAGTGTATTGTCGAATTTCCAAGGAAATAATCAAAAAATGGAGATGTTATGAAATGAGAGAGAAAATCGAGTTGGAGTTAGAAAGAATTGAAAAAGAGAATGATGTAAAAATTTTATTTGCGGTGGAATCAGGGAGTCGTGCTTGGGGATTTCCATCGAAAGATAGCGATTATGATGTTAGGTTTGTTTATATACATCCGGTAGAATGGTATTTATCAATTCATGACAAACGTGATGTAATTGAATATCCAATTAGTGATGATTTAGATATAAGTGGTTGGGATATTAAAAAGGCGTTGCAACTATTCGCGAAGTCGAACCCAGCTTTACTTGAGTGGATTCGATCACCAATTTTTTATTCGAAAAACTCTAATTTTCCAGAACTACTTCAACAGATGAGTGAGAAGAATTTTGATCCAAAAGCAACGATATATCATTATTTACATATGGCGTCGAAAAATTATCGTGAATTTTTGCAAGGTGAGAATGTAAAGCTGAAAAAGTACTTTTATGTATTACGTCCTATTTTAGCTTGTAAGTGGCTAGAAGAGAAAGCAACTTTACCACCTGTAGAATTTGATCGATTGATTACAGAATTACCATTAGAACGTAGTGTGTTAGATGAGATTGAAAAGTTGTTAATAAAGAAAAAAGCAGGTACTGAATTAGATGTTGGATTGAAAATTAAGGTGCTAAATCAATTTTTAGAAGAACAAATTCATTACTATGGGCAATATGTAAAAGGAATTGAAAAGGGATCAGGGATCGATATTGAAATTTTAAATACACTATTTCGAGACATGCTGTTTGGAGCATATGAAAAAGAGCACAAGTAAGTTTGTGCTCTTTTTATTTTGTAGGAATGAAGAAAACAGATATAGCTGCGATAAGACCTGCAAAGGAGAATAAGTAAAAATTCCATGCTAAGTCATATTGCATTGTCATAATAATACCGATGAGAATAGGGCCAGCAATTGCACCAACTCGGCCAAGTCCCAGTCCCCAGCCTAAGGAGGTAGCTCGGATATGTGATGGGAAGTATTGTGTTACATATGCATTTAATATTTGAGTAATACCGACCGATCCAATACCAGCAAGGCCAATTAAAAGATAAATGATTGTAACAGATGGCTTAATTGTTAATAGTCCGATACATATGGCTGCCATAAGATAAGAGATGCTAATAACAATTTTTGCGCCTATACGATCAGCAATTGCTCCAGCGAATAACGCACCAACAGCTGCGGTAATATTTAGCATAAGTAGAAAAGACAGACTAGATCCAAGAGGATATCCCGCCTGGCGCATCATCTGTGGTAACCAAGTATTTAAACCGTATATTAAAAACATTCCCATTATATAAGTGATCCAAAAAAGTAGTGTTGCTTTTATGTATTCTTTTGAGAATAAAGTAAAAAATCCATTTTTCTTTCGTATAGTAGATGGAGCTTGATGAGTTTTATTTTTTACATGAAATTCAATTTGAAAACGATTAAGAATTTGGTTCACTTCTTCTTGGCGATTACGTGATAATAAAAATTGAATGGACTCAGGTAAATAGCGAATAATGAAAGGAATGAGGAGTAGTGGAATCATTCCGATACCAAACATAATTCTCCATCCGAAATCTTCTAACATAAACATAGACAAAATAGCACCTAATACGATACCTAAAGGATAGCCAGTAAACATAAGAGCATAAATAAAAGATTGCCTTTTTTTTGGTGAATATTCAACAGTAAGTGCTGAAGCCGTTGGGATAACACCGCCTAATCCGATTCCTCCTATAAATCGAGATAATCCAAATAACTCAGGAGAAGAAGCGATAGCCGCTAAACCCATTGTGATAGAAAAAAGTGCTAAACAGCATATAAGCGTCCATTTACGCCCAATTAGATCTGTAATCGTTCCAACTAGAATAGCCCCAATAAACATCCCAAATAAAGCATAGCTTGCAATTGTACCAGCGTGCGCTGGTGATAGCGCCCAGCTTTTGTCTTCTAGGAGCTTTGGTAGAACGGCACCGTAAATACCTAAATCATATCCATCAGCTAAAATGGCTAGCCAACAAATAAAAACAACAAGTTTTGTAATAGAGCTTGAAAAGATAGTTTCTGTAGATTCTAGATGAGGTGGAGCTGAAGGTTGCATAATATTCACCCCTTTTAATTTGTAGATGAATATATTATTTTATTTAATGTTAATATTTCCCTCCCTGTGTCGAAATTTATCTGAAAAGATTTTATAACAAATAAAGAAGTTCAACCGTAATTCTGTTGAACTTCTTTATTTGTTTACTCATTATCAACTCGTTTTAACGGTTGATCTGCTGGGCCTTCAAGAACGTCTCCCTCAATTGAAAAACGAGAACCATGGCAAGGGCAATCCCAAGTACAATCACCATTATTCCATTCAACTTCACAGCCGAGATGTGTACAAGTTGTATCGACGATATGTAATTTTCCTTCTTTGTCCTTATAAGCACCTGCTCGTTTACCGTTAACATGTACGACAGATCCTTCACCAACTTCGAGATCTTCTGGCTTACGTAATGCGGTTTCAATCTTACCTTCAATTAAATGTTTCGCAACATCAATGTTTTGGGAGAGGAACGTTTTTATATCTGGATTTGCATGGAAGCGTGATGGTGCATACAGTTCTTTATAGGGACTGTGGACTTTTAGGATGGAGTCCTTCAGTAGGTGAGCGGCAGCAGTTCCAGTTGTCATGCCCCATTTGCGATATCCAGTTGCAACAAAGATATTTGGATTTCTTTCGTTAATATGTCCGATATAAGGAAGCTTATCTAGAGTGATTAAATCTTGTGCTGACCATCTATAAGGAACTTCGTCTATTCCAAAAGTTGCTTCAGCAAAAGAATAAAGTGCTTCGTAATGAAGCATCGTATTTATTCCTTGTCCTGTTTTATGACTCTCTCCGCCAATCAAAATTAATTTTTCTCCATTGTTTGTTATATAGCGTAAGGAGCGCTTTGGATCATCAATACTTAAATACATGCCACCTGGATAATCCGTTTTTGCTTTTATTGCAAGAGCGTAGGAGCGTTCTGCGTACATTCGCGTAAAGAAAAAGCTATTTGCATCATAAAAAGGAAAATGTGAACAAGAGACGACATATTCACAAGTGATATGATGGCCCTCTTTTGTAATTATTTGTGGATGATCTCCCTTTTCCACATCCATAGCTGTTGTTTGTTCGTAGAGCTTTCCGCCCATCTCCACAAACTTTTCTAAAAGTGTTTTTAAATAAAGAAGGGGATGGAATTGTGCTTGATTTTTCATTATAAGCGCAGATTGTACTGGAATAGGAATCGATAGAGATTGAACATAGTCACAAGGTATATTTAATTTTTGATAAGCTTCATATTCTTTCGATAAATTTCTTAATCCGTTATCGGTAGTTGTATATAAATATGAATCTTCATTTGAGAAATTACAGTCGATTTTATATGTTTGAACAGTTTCATTTATGAATTGTAGAGCCTGATTATTTGATTCATAGTAAAGCCCGGCCTTTTCTACACCGAAATGGTTTATTAATTCATCATAAATAAGATCATGTTGTGCTGTTACTTTCGCTGTTGTATGCCCAGTCGTTCCGTTTAAAATACGACCAGAATCAATTAAAACAACATCGATGCCTTCTTTTGCAAGTAAATAGGCAGTAGTAATACCTGTAATACCAGCACCGATAATAGCAACTTTTGTCTTTATATTTTCGGATAAACGAGGGAAAGTAGGAAGCTGAGTAGATTCAATCCAATAAGATAGCGGCAGTTGTGGAAATGTATCACTTGTCATTGCGGAAACCTCCTGATTTTAGAACAATTTTCCTTTTAATATTTCCATATTATATGAAATTTATGTGTGTTGTTTTAGAAGTAGTCTATTTTTATTAAAAGAGGTTATAAATTATTTTAATATAATTAATTAGGTGGGGCATTATGAAGTAGTGGGATTTATATAAAACTAAATTCAAGTGATTCTGTTTGTTGATTACATAGGGAGTTATTGAATGAGATAGAGTCTATGGCTTTTAAGAAAATGTCTATATATAGTGGGTAAATCCTTATGGAATCTATACATTTTCTTTAGTGAAATAAAGTATGATTATAAAAATATAACCACCTTTTATTACTAGGTCATAAAAGGTGTTGACAATATAGAAATTCTATTGTTATGATTCATCATGTGGAAAGGTTGATAGAGAGTAAAAAGAGAAATGTTTTTCATTGATAATAAAAGCGAAAAATAAGTGACGATAGAGTGAGTATATTTTCCTTATAATAGATGCTTTTTGGATCATCTAGTAAAATCAATCTGGAAGCAAGAATTGATATATGTAAGTTGCGCAAGGCGCGGCATAAGAAAGGAGCAAAAGGATGAAGGAGCTTCATACGTTTGGGTGGTATGCAGCACGTGTATCACCACATTTGCCGAAAAAAGCATTTAAACCAGTGCCTACTCGTTTATTTGGTGGACTGGCTTATTTGCTTGTGGCATTGGCGGGGTTAATATCGATTGGTGTATTTGAATTGAATGTGTGGGCGAATCTAGGAATTGCGATTGTTCTTGGATTATGTTTTGCTTCACTTGGATTTTTAGGGCATGAAATTTTACATGGAACTGTTGTAAGAAAGGCATGGCTTCGTGACTTCTTAGGCGCGATTGCATTTATGCCATTATCAACAGGGCCAAAGCTTTGGAGAAAGTGGCATAATGCAACGCATCATGTTCATACACAGCATGAAGAGAATGATCCGGATGCATGGCCGACACTTGAGAAACTTAAGAAGAGTAAGTTTTTGAGTTGGGTATATCGTATGCCTTTACATGTACGTTCATTCTTTAGTTTTCTGTCACTAACAATTCAATTTACATTGCATTCGACTCGAATGTTCTTTCATTTTATAAAAGAGTTCAAGTCATCCAATCAAAAATCTGTATGGCTTCAACTTCTTTTGCCTTGGACAGTTTGGATTAGTTTATTGTTTATTATGGGACCTGGAAAATGGTTATTTGCATATGTCATTCCGTTGTTAATTGCTAACTTTATTGTAATGGCATATATCGCAACAAATCACCGCTTAAATCCAATTGTTCCAGTAAATGATCCGTTAGCAAACTGTTTGTCAGTAACAGTGCCGCGCTGGGTAGACGTTTTACATTTCAATTTCTCATATCATACAGAACATCATCTGTTTCCTGCTATGAGTTCTAAATACTATCCGTTAGTAAAAGAGAAGATTAAAGAAATGTGGCCGGAACGCTATCATGAGATGCCGATGACAAAAGCTTTGGCAGCGCTATGGAATACACCACGTGTGTATTATCAAGGAAGTGAATTAGTGGATCCGCATAGAGAGCATTTCTATGGTTCTTTAGGAAATGGACTAGATCCTCATAATATTTCATATCGTGAGGAACATATAGAGGAAGAAAAGAGTATTAAAAAAGTAAATCAGTAAAAATTAATATATTTTTGCAATGAAAAAGCAAGCCATCTCAGGCTTGCTTTTTCTTATAAAGAAACTTCCTTTTTGTTCTTTTTATGGAATTGGACGGAGTTAGTTTCTTTTCGTTGTAGTCGTTTTTCTAAGAGATTAACAAAATAAGTAAATAGAAGAACAAGTACGAGATAGTATACACCAACGATTATGTAAGTATCTAATTGTTGGAAGTTACCTGCTGCAATTGATAAACCTGATCCCCATAACTCGGACAGTCCTACGTAAGCGACAAGTGAAGAGTCTTTTAATCCGATAATAAATTGGTTTCCTAGAGGAGGAAGAGACAGACGAAATGCTTGTGGTAATATAATCCGGCGCATAGCTAAAGGGTAAGGCATACCTAAGGAGCGAGCGGCTTCCAATTGTCCCCGGTCGACGGATTGAATGGATCCTCGGAAAATTTCCGTAATATATGCACCGTTATGAATTGCTAAAGCGATTGCTCCTGCCCAAAAAGGGGAGAAAACAATGACAGATGTAATGCCAAAATAGAGAATTGCGATTTGAACGATTAAAGGTGTACCACGAATAATAGCAATATAGATATGAGCAATGCTATTTAAAACTTTGTTATTCGAGATCCGAAAGAAAGCAAATAATAATCCAATTAATGAACCGAGTACTAGGGAGGTTAATGTTAATTGTAATGTGACAATAGTAGCTTTTAAGAGTGTGGGATAGGTAGAGATAAAAATTTCAAACATGCGTTTCACCTCATATTGTATAGATTTTAGTAGAGAATGAAATGCCCCACATAAAATGAACATTTAATCAGTGGGGCACTGTTTATGAATCTTTTGAATGGCTAACTTACTTCGTTTTTTCCTCTTCACCGAGAATATTACGCCCGAACCATTTTTTACTGATCTTTTCATACGTACCATCTTTAATGATTTCATCTAACGCTTTATTTACTTTCTCAACCATTTCTTTATCATCTTTGCGAATAGCAATTCCCATTTCATCAAGATTTAATGGTTTTCCGGCTTCTTTTATATTTGATTTTCCTTCTTTTATCATACGTAGACCAACCATTTGATCCGTAATTACTGCGTCAACACGCCCAGGCTCTAAATCCATAAGAGCAGTAATATCGCTGTCATATTCAGTGATTTGATCTGTATATTTTGCAACAAGATTTTTAAAGGTACTAGCTTTTACAACACCAATTTTCTTACCTTTTAAATCTTCTGGAGAAGAGATAGCGTTATTCTTTTTAGCTACAAAAATTTGGGCGCCAGAGCGATAGTACGGATTTGAGAAACTAACAGCTTTTAAGCGCTCCTCTGTAATTGCCATACTACCCAGTATTACATCATATTTCTTCGCTTGAAGACCTTGAATCAGCGTTTCCCATGGGTTTGTAACTGGCGTAGCCTTCATGTTCATCTTTTTAGCAAGAGCTTCACCGATTTCTACATCAAAACCGACAAGTTTGCCGTCATTTTCTTTATAGTTAAAAGGTTTGTATAATCCACTCATCGCATAGCGAAATTCTTTTTCACCATTTGTTGAAGTAGTAGAGCTTTCTTTGCTACAAGCTCCTAGTATGAAAGATGTACATAGTGTAATGCTAGCAACAATGGTTAATAGTTTTCTTTTCATAAAACCCCTCCTATATATTGATCATACGGATGGTTTTTTAGTATGTTATTGAAATATTTTATTTGGATGATTAGTTGTGCACCGTATGAATGTATTCTTTTTCGTTCGAAACAAAAGTTACATTATAAAACGTTGCGTAAAAATTGTTTTGCCCGTTCATGTGATGGAGCTGAAAAGAATTGTGCTGGCGGAGCATCTTCTACAATCTTTCCATCATCCATAAAGATGACGCGATCAGCTACATCTCTTGCGAAATTCATTTCATGAGTAACAATAACCATTGTCATCCCTTCTTCAGCAAGTTCTTTCATAACTTGCAATACTTCTCCAACAAGTTCAGGGTCTAAAGCTGAGGTAGGCTCATCAAATAGCATAATCTTAGGGCTCATTGCAAGAGCTCGTGCAATGGCAATGCGCTGTTTTTGACCACCTGAAAGAAGATGAGGAGTTACATCTGCTTTATCTTGAAGGCCGACTTTTTGGAGAAGTTGAGTTCCAATATCCTTTGCATTTGCTTTCTCTAATTTTTTTACGTGAATAGGTGCTTCTATGATGTTTTCTAGTGAGGTCATATGAGGAAAGAGGTTAAAGTGCTGAAAAACCATACCGACATTTTCACGGACTTTATTTAAATTTGAATGCTTTGGATCAATTCGCTCACCTTGTAAGTGAATTTCGCCTTCATCGTACATTTCTAAAAAGTTAAGACAGCGAAGTAATGTACTTTTACCAGAACCACTGGCACCAATTAAAACAACAACTTCTTTTTCTTTTACTTCTAAATCAATTCCTTTTAACACATCAAGTGAACCGAATGATTTTACTAGATTTCGAACTTGAATCATACAAAACCCCCAGTTAAAAATATATTTTACAAATGTTGCCCCTTATTTCTGTTATTAGTCACAAATTGTCAGAATCCTTTATTTTTTTCGTGCAATTTGATATTCAAAGAAATAATTTTTTTAAAATCTCTATATCCTTCTATAATGAAAATATGGATAATAATATATAGGTAGTATTTATATTGCTTATAAAAAGGGGGAAAGGGAAGATGGAAAAAGAAAGGAAAACATTTTCTTTTGGATTACGTACACAACTTATGCTATTCACTACAGTTTTAGCTTTCATTACATATTCAACAAGTATCTTTTTTATTTACGTGATATACGATTATTTTCAAAGTTATATAAGTCAAACTGTATATAATATTATCGTTATGTTATTAGGGGTAGTATGGTCTGGAATTTTAGCATATGGAGCAGCCGTATTTTTAATTAAACCGCTTCGCAAGTTAGAGGAAGCGGCAAGAAAAGCAGCTGAGGGTGATATTCGTGAAGATGTTCCATTACCGAAGACAGATGATGAAATTAAATCTTTAAGTGTTGCATTTAATATGATGTTAGGAAACTTAAGGGGCATGGTAAAAAATATTGATACAACATTTTCGTATACAAATAATCAAGTACAGCAGATTAGAAAACAAACAGGCGAAGCAACGAGACAAGCGCAAGGTGTATCAGAGACACTTGCAGAAATTTCTTCAGGCGCTGAGCAATCAGCGGCATCAATTCAAGCAATTGTTTCTGCTGTTGATACAACGACTTCTATTGCAAGTGAAGTAGAAGAAAAAGCGAAGCAGTCTGATACATTGTCTTCAGAAATGGTTGAAGCTTTAGGGCATAGTACTCGTGTCTTTACGTCTTTAATTCAAGGTATTCAAACATTGGCAAAAGAAAATGAAGATTCAATGCAAAATGTACAGAAGTTAGAAGAACGAATGAAACAAGTAGAACATATTGTGTCTGTTGTGAGTGCGATTGCTAGCCAAACGAATTTATTAGCACTAAATGCTTCTATTGAGGCAGCTCGCGCAGGAGAGCATGGAAGAGGCTTTGCGGTTGTTGCGGAAGAAGTACGTAAACTTGCTGATGAAAGTGATCATTCTGCAAGAAACATATCGCAGTTATTACGGAATATGCAAGATGAAGTACAACAAGTTGCAATGAAAATGACAGAACAAGTGAAAATAGCTAAAGAAGAGGCGAAACGTGGGGAAGCTACGGAATTAATTTTAAAAGAAATGTCATCAAGTGTTATGGAAGTAGCCGATGCAACTCAGCAAATTAGTAGTTATATGAATGAACAAGTAAGCCACATTCATCAAACAGGAGCACAAACAAAAGCTGTAGCAGCAATTGCTGAAGAAACATCAGCTGGTTCGCAAGAAGTGGCGCGTGTGACGCTACAACAGTCTAAAAATATGATAGTAATCGATCAATTATTAAAGGATTTAGAGAAGCAAGCAACTGATTTGAAACAAACAATTGAACGATTTTCAATGTAAAAGGAAGAACAGAATGCTGTTCTTCTCTTTTTTATTTAGCTTGATTTAATATTTACAGTTAAACTATGAACGTTTCCGCAACATTCTTTTCTGCCCCTTTCGGATGAAAATTATAGCGAGCTATAATATTAAAAGGGGTGTCTTTTATGAAAAAAGAAAAAAGACAACGGTTAATTAAACAATTTGTAAACGAGTATGAAATAGATAAGCAAGAAAGATTAGTAGAATTGTTAGCAAAAAAAGATGTATTAGTAACACAAGCTACGATTTCTCGCGATATTCGTGAGTTAAACTTAACGAAGGTACCTTCTCAAGAAGGATTAATGATATATAAAGTTTTCTCAGAAGAGCATTTACAAACTGATATAAAGTTAAAGAAAAAATTACGAGAAGTTGTTGTAAAAATTGATTGTGTAGATCAATTAATGGTTATTAAAACATTACCTGGTAATGCACATGTTATTGGTGTTTTATTTGATGAGTTAGATTGGAAAGAAAAAATAGGATGTATATGCGGAAATGATACATGCCTTATAATTTCACAGTCGAAATCAGATAGGGAGATTATAGAAGAAAGATTAAATTTAATTATTTAGATGCAAAAATCCTGTTTTTAATAAAATTAAAAACAGGATTTTTGTTTAAATACGGAAGTTAAATATTCAACATATATGCGTAATATATGTATTTTTTATTGAGAAAGCGAGATAGTTTGTTATAAAAATACATATTCGTATGATTTTAAAAAAATAACTTGTTTAATATTTCACAATGATAATGTGGATACTTTCACAAAGATGAAAGTGCAGAGCATTTATTATGTACTTGTAAGACATCAAACATATTTAAAAGGAGGTACAACAAATGAAACATCCGATACATGTTACTTCAGAAATTGGGGAATTACAAACGGTTTTATTAAAACGACCGGGTAAAGAAGTGGAAAACTTGACGCCAGATTATTTGCAGCAATTATTATTTGACGATATTCCATACTTACCAATTATTCAAAAAGAGCATGATTATTTTGCACAAACGTTACGCAATCGGGGTGTTGAAGTTCTTTATTTAGAAAAACTAGCCGCTGAGGCGTTAGTAGATAAAAAACTTCGAGAAGAATTTGTTGATCGTATTTTAAAAGAAGGACAGGCCGACGTAAATGTTGCACATCAAACTTTAAAAGAATATTTACTTTCCTTTTCAAATGAAGAATTAATTCAAAAAATTATGGGCGGTGTACGGAAAAACGAAATTGAAACAAGTAAGAAGACACATTTATATGAATTAATGGAAGATCACTATCCGTTTTACTTAGATCCAATGCCTAATTTATATTTTACTCGTGATCCAGCAGCTAGCGTGGGCGATGGCTTAACGATAAATAAGATGAGAGAACCAGCGCGTAGACGTGAATCATTATTCATGGAGTACATCATTAAATATCATCCAAGATTTGCAAAACATAATGTACCAATCTGGTTAGATCGTGATTATAAATTTCCAATTGAAGGTGGCGACGAGCTAATTTTAAATGAAGAAACAATTGCGATTGGAGTATCTGCTCGTACTTCAGCTAAAGCAATTGAACGTTTAGCTAAAAATCTCTTTAGCCGACAAAATAAAATTAAGAAAGTGTTAGCAATAGAAATTCCAAAATGTCGAGCATTTATGCATTTAGATACAGTATTTACAATGGTTGATTATGACAAGTTTACAATTCATCCAGCCATTCAAGGGCCAAAAGGGAATATGAATATTTATATTTTAGAAAAAGGATCAGATGAGGAAACTCTTAAAATTACACATCGTACTTCTTTAATGGAAGCATTAAAAGAGGTATTAGGCTTAAGTGAATTAGTTCTTATTCCATGTGGAGGAGGAGATGTAATTGCTTCTGCTCGTGAACAATGGAATGATGGCTCGAACACATTAGCAATCGCGCCAGGTGTAGTTGTTACATATGATCGCAACTATGTATCTAATACGTTATTACGGGAACACGGTATAGAAGTGATTGAGGTTCTAAGTTCGGAATTATCTCGTGGTCGTGGGGGTCCACGTTGCATGAGTATGCCAATTGTTCGTAAAGATATTTAGTATAAATAACGGAGAAAGTAGGGATGAATTATGTTAATGACTAGACCAAATTTAAAAGGAAGAAGCTTTCTAGCAGAAAAAGATTTTACACAAGAAGAATTATTATATTTTCTAGATTTGGCAGCAGAATTAAAAGAGAAAAAGAAAAATGGTATTCCGCATCATTATTTAGAAGGTAAAAATGTAGCGCTCTTATTTGAAAAAACTTCTACTCGTACACGTTGTGCATTTACAGTAGCATGTACAGATTTAGGAGCAAATCCTGAATATTTAGGGAAAGGTGATATTCAACTTGGGAAAAAAGAATCTGTAGAGGATACAGCAAAAGTGTTAGGGCGTATGTTTGACGGAATTGAGTTTCGTGGATTTAATCATGAAACCGTAGAATCTTTAGCACAAAATTCTGGTGTGCCAGTTTGGAATGGATTAACAGATATGTGGCATCCAACACAAACACTAGCAGATTTATTAACAATTAGAGAACATATAGGGAAATTGAAAAATGTGAAGCTCGTTTACGTTGGCGATGGACGAAATAATGTTGCTAATAGCTTACTAGTTGGTGGAGCAATCGTTGGAATGGATGTACGTATTTGTACACCGGAATCTTTATGGCCTGCACAAGAAGTAATTGATTTAGCAAAAAAATATAATGAACAGGTAATGATAACAAGTAATGTGGAAGAAGCTGTTGCGAATGCAGATGTAATTTATACAGATGTATGGGTGTCTATGGGGGAAGAAGAAAAATTTGCTGAACGTGTCGAGTTATTGAAACCTTATCAAGTAAATATGAAAATGATTAAAGCAACAGGGAATGAAAACGTGATTTTCTTACATTGTTTACCTGCATTTCATGATGTTGAAACGATGTATGGCGAAGAAGTTTATGAGAAATATGGGTTGAAAGAAATGGAGGTAACTGACGAAGTATTCCGCAGTAAACATTCAAAAGTATTTGATCAAGCTGAAAATAGAATGCATACAATTAAAGCGGTTATGGCAGCTACTTTAGGAAATATGGAGTAAAGAAGAAAGGGAGTCTTCCTTTCTTCTTTCTCCTCCTTTAGACACGATCATTCACTATTGCTTTTGTATTGTTATTGCAATTTAAGAGAGGTGAGTGGAATGGGTGAAGATAAGAAATTAGGGTTGTTTACACTAACGGCTCTTGTAGTTGGGTCTATGATTGGCGGTGGAGCCTTTAATTTAGCGAGTGATATGGCAAAAGGTGCTGGTGCTGGAGCCATTATTATTGGCTGGGTTATAACAGGAATTGGGATGATTGCACTTGGATTATCTTTTCAAAATCTAACTGTAAAACGGCCAGATTTAGATGGTGGTATTTTTAGCTATGCAAAAGCAGGGTTTGGTAATTTTATGGGGTTTAATAGTGCGTGGGGATACTGGCTATCTGCTTGGCTTGGAAATGTAGCTTACGGTACATTATTGTTTTCTTCATTAGGATATTTCTTCCCGATCTTTGAAGGCGGTCAAAATGTAGAATCCATTATTGGTGCAAGCGTATTATTATGGTGTGTTCACATGTTAATTTTACGTGGAGTTCAATCAGCAGCCCTTGTGAATTTAGTAACTACAATCGCAAAATTAGTACCTGTATTTGTATTTATTGTCATAGGAATCTTCGCGTTTCATATTGATACGTTCTTAGATGGATTTTGGGGGCAAGCTGGTTCTTTTTCATGGGGAGCAGTTGGCAGCCAAGTTAAAAGTACAATGCTTGTAACTTTATGGGTATTTATTGGGGTAGAAGGGGCTGTTGTTTTATCCAGTCGAGCAAAAAATAGAAGTGATGTAGGGAAAGCAACCGTTATTGGCTTAATTGGTACACTCATCATTTACATTTTAATCACATTATTGTCTCTTGGACTTATGCAGCAAGCAGATATTGCAGGTTTGAAAAATCCGGCTATGGCTTATTTATTTGAAAGTGTTGTTGGAAAATGGGGTGCTATCTTTATTAATTTAGGTTTGGTCATCTCTGTATTAGGTGCTTGGTTAGGTTGGACTTTGCTCGCTTCTGAAATTCCATATTTAGCGGCTAAAGATGGAGTATTTCCAAAATGGTTTGCAAAAGAAAATAAAAATAAGGCTCCAGTAAATTCATTATGGATAACAAATGGTTTAATACAAATGTTCTTGTTAACATTCGTCGTTTCTGATCAGGCGTATAACTTTGCATTCTCTTTAGCATCTTCAGCTATTTTAATCCCATATGCTTTTTCAGCGTTTTATCAACTGAAGCATAGCTTAAAGTCTGAAGAAGCAGATCGAAATAAAAATATAATAATTGGCTTGATAGCCAGTATTTATGGCGTGTGGCTAGTTTATGCAGCTGGTTTAGAGTATTTATTATTAACAATGACTTTATATGCGCCAGGTATTTTTATTTTTTACAATGTTCAAAAGCAAAAGAGTTCGAAGCAAATATTTACTCGAGTGGAATTAGCATCATCCGTAGCAATTGGTGCTTTAGCATTCTTTGCGATTTATGGATTAATTACAGGCAGTATTACTTTATAAAGCGCTGTGAAAGCGAAATCAACTGGAGGGCTGGAATATGGCACGAAGAAAAATTGTAGTTGCACTAGGGGGAAATGCGATACAGTCTGGAGAAGCTACTGCGGGAGCGCAGCAAGAAGCGTTGGAAAAAACGGCAGAACAACTTGTGAAAATAATGGAAAATGATGTAGATATAGTAATTGCGCATGGAAATGGCCCACAAGTGGGGAATATTTTATTACAGCAAAAAGCTGCAGAAACGGAAAAGACACCTGCAATGCCATTAGATACTTGTGGGGCAATGAGTCAAGGGATGATTGGATATTGGATGGAAAATGCGATTGAAAAGGCATTGAAAAAACGGAATATAAAAAAAGACGTAGCAACGGTTATAACACGTGTTGTTGTGGATAAAAAAGATGAGGCATTTAAAAATCCAACTAAACCAATTGGTCCTTTTTATACAGAAGAAGAGGCCAGAAGATTAATGGATGAAACAAAAGCAGTGTTTAAAGAAGATGCTGGTAGAGGGTGGAGACGCGTTGTTCCATCACCGAAGCCTGTAAGTATTCATGAACATAAAGTGATTAATTCTTTGGTCGAAGATGGAAATATAGTGATAGCTGTTGGCGGAGGTGGAATTCCAGTAATTGATTCCGAAGAAGGGCTAAAAGGAACTGAAGCAGTTATCGATAAAGATTTCGCTGCGCAGAAATTAGCAGAATTAGTAGATGCCGATACGCTCGTTATTTTAACTGCAGTTGATCATGTGTATGTAAATTATAATCAACCGAATCAAAAAAAATTAGAGCATGTCACAGTGAATCAATTAGAAGAATATATTGAAGAACAACAATTCGCTGCGGGAAGCATGCTTCCAAAAATTGAAGCTGCTATTAATTTTGTTAATACAAATCCAAAAAGAAAAACAATTATTACGTCTTTAGAAAAAGTATATGAAGCACTAGAAGAAAAAGCTGGTACTATTATTTCAAAACAGAATGTATGCATATATGTTTAAATTCTTATGTACGCTACTTAGTAGTAAAAAAGAATGGAGTTAGTAACTTCATTCTTTTTATTTATTAATATTTTTTGTACTCATTGTTCATAAAGTTTTCATGATGAAATCTGAATATGTAAGTTAATTATGATAAAATTCAAATTGAATACGCTTTCTTGATTTTTCGCTCCAACATACAGCAAGAGAGAGGGAATTTTATGAATAGACGGAACGTAGTTAAGGACTTAAAGCAGTTCGAATTATTTGCTCATTTAACAGAAAAAAAATTGAAAGGCTTAACAGAGTTTGTTTATTGGCGAACTTATAAAAAAGGTCAATTTTTATTTTTAGAAGGAGATTCAAGGGAAAGAATCTACTTCATGTTAGATGGTTTTGTAAAGTTAGAGCGGGTTAATCAAAATGGGAACTTATTATACGATGACTATGTAAAGCGATATTCTATTTTTCCTTATGGTGGCATGTTTACAGACAGAGGATATAACTATACAGCAGAAGCAATGACGGATGTGGAGGTATATTATATTCCAACGGTAATCTTTGAAGATATGGTAAAATCCAGCAGAACGCAATTGATGTACGTTGTTCAGCAATTATCATCTATATTAAAATTGAACGAAAATCGAGTGCAAAATATTACAATTCCTAATGCACAAGATCGTGTTATCCAAACGTTAAATTATTTAATGCAGGATTTAGGAGAACAGAGTGGGGAAAAGATTGTAATTTCATGTCCACTTACAACAATTGAAATATCCAAAATATCTGGAACATCTCGAGAGACAGTTAGCAGCGTATTAAAACAATTAAAAAATGATAGCATTGTTACAATTTTAGATAAAAAAATTACAATACATGATCCAACATATTTTGAAGAAATTTCAATGTGAAAATTGTATATTGATTTTTTAATTCATGGTGTATATTAATAAGATTCTTTATATATTTATAAGGAACTTTTTTACGTTATCCTCTATAAAAAGATTGTATAGTATGGTAATAATAGCTAAAATCGATAATAAAATACAAAGTGAAGGGGAGAAAGAATGATTCGTATTGAGTATGATCGATTAGTAGCTATTTGTTACAGTATAGGGGTTTTGTTATTATTAAAAATTCCAAATGATAATGAATTAATTGGGGAAAAACTATTCAATGTCTATAAGGTTCCGATACATACGTATGTTTATATGGATTATAAAGTCTCAAATATATTGATTGTTTCTTTCATACTACATGTAATTGCATTTATATTATTTTTAAAATGGCTAGGAAAAAAGGAGTCTAGTACATTTAGAAAAACGAATAAGATAAAAGTAGTAGGCATTAGTATTTTGATTGTAATGATGCCGTTTATTTTAAATACAATCCTCCAGACATTGAATAAAACATGGTACTACGCAGGAAAAACAGGGGTAGAAGCAATAGAATATAAAAAAGAAGATAGCCAGTGTAGAATGGAGAAAAATGGAGAGAATATCCAACCGAAGTGCATTGTTACTTTAAAAAATTATCGTAATCATTCACAAGCATTAAAAGTTGTTTTATACGATAATGCAAACGAGAATTCAAAAAGCTATCCAGTACCGAAACCAGTCTATTTACAAAAACATGAGACAAAGCAATTCGAATTTCAAGTTCCTGTTTCTTATAATAGAGGTATTGAAAAAGATAAAGTACCAAATATTAAATTACATTCATTGCATGAAAATGATACGAAATACAATTAATCTGTAAGTAAAAGTTTATGAGTAGGAGCAAGAATTTGAAAAGATATAGAAAATCAACTTGAATCATCCAACATACTGCGAGGTAACGGTATATTGGATGATTTTTTTATGTTATCCCCTTTTTTCACGTATGAAAAGGAGGAATACTTTGTTGGAAATGAAAAACATCACAAGGATCATACATGGTTTTTACTTTACGTAATCTGTGAAAGTTAGAGCCATAATAACTAGTTTGCCAATTTTTAATGTCGATATCGGGCCAGTTCACATAGTCACCTAGTGTATAAGGATCTAAGCTTTCTCGTAAACCTTTAACCCAGCGTATATTTCGATTTTCTTCATCATCGCATTTCCAAGAGGTAATGTATTCTTGAGCAATAATTGCTTTACGATGAAAATAAGCCGTTTTATTCGGCGAAATATTTTCAACAGCACCTATGAGCGATTGATGCCAAATACTAGCATCTTTATTCGGTGCATGAGAAAGAAAGTATTGCATGATTTGAATGCCTTTAAGGGGAATAGGTTTATAGACATAGGAACCAGAGCGCTTGAAATTTTCAGGGATGTTACCGCCATTAAAAAATTCAACAGCCTTTATATAAGGAACTTCTTCTATAAAGAGAGAGGGGCTACCAGTTTCAAGAAGAGGTGAAGAATGAGATTTACCTTTGTGAGAAATAAATAAAGCATAAGAATAAAGAATCTACATAGAGTTCAATGAAAACAGTTGCAAACTGTTCATATTTTGTTATGATAGTGTTACGAAAACGTTTGCATAAAATTCCGATGGGATGCAAAAGGAGAGAATGACTATGAATAAGACATGGTGGAAAGAAGCGGTTGCTTATCAAATTTATCCACGAAGCTTTATGGATTCAAATGGTGATGGTATTGGAGATTTACAAGGTATTATTGCAAAACTGGATTATTTAAAAGATTTAGGTATAGATGTAATTTGGATTTGTCCAATGTATAAATCGCCTAATGATGATAATGGTTATGATATTAGTGATTATCAAGATATTATGGATGAGTTTGGTACAATGGCAGACTTTGATGCTTTACTAGATGAAGTTCATAAGCGTGATATGAAGCTAATTATTGATTTAGTTATTAATCATACGAGTGATGAACATCCATGGTTTATTGAATCACGTTCATCTAAAGATAATCCGAAGCGTGATTGGTATATTTGGCATGATGGTAAAGATGGTGCGGAGCCAAACAACTGGGAAAGTATTTTTAATGGTTCGGCATGGGAATATGATGAAGAAACAGAACAATATTATTTACATCTATTCTCACGTAAACAACCAGATTTGAACTGGGAGAATAAAGAAGTTCGCGAAGTACTATATGATACGGTTAATTGGTGGCTTGATAAAGGTATTGATGGTTTCCGCGTTGATGCGATCAGTCATATTAAAAAAGAAGAAGGCCTCAAGGATATGCCAAATCCAAAAGAGTTAAAATATGTGCCATCTTTTGATAAACATATGAATGTGAAAGGTATTCAACCTTTATTAGAAGAGCTAAAAGAAAATACATTCTCTAAGTACGATATTATGACTGTTGGTGAAGCAAATGGTGTTAAGATTGAAGATGCTGAGCTATGGGTTGGAGAAGAGCAAGGTAAGTTCAATATGGTATTCCAATTTGAACATTTAAGTTTATGGGATGCAGAGAAGAAGAAAGACCTTGATGTTGTAGGATTGAAAAAAGTATTAACGAAATGGCAAAAAGGATTAGAAAATAAAGGATGGAACGCTTTATATATTGAGAATCACGATAAACCACGTATCGTTTCAACATGGGGAGATGATAAACAATATTGGCGTGAAAGTGCAACAGCTCTAGGGGCGATGTATTTCTTTATGCACGGTACACCGTTTATTTATCAAGGCCAAGAAATTGGTATGACAAATGTTCAGTTACCAAATATTGAAGATTACGATGATGTAGCAATTAAAAATTTATATCGCGAGAAAATTGCAGAGGGCGTACCACATCAAGATATGATGGAGATTATATGGGCTTCTTGCCGCGATAATTCACGTACACCTATGCAGTGGAATGATGAGATGAATGCTGGTTTCACAACAAGTACACCTTGGTTTAGCATGAATCCAAATTACAAAGAAATTAATGTTGAAAAGCAAAAAAATGAAGAAAAGTCTATTTTCAATTTCTATAAGAAAATGATTGCCCTGAAAAAAGAGCACGATGTACTGAACTATGGTACGTACGATTTACTTTTAGAAGACGATCCACAAATTTATGCATATACACGTACGTTACAGGATGAAAAAGTCATTGTAATTAGTAATATCTCAAAAGAGGAAGCTGTGTATAATGAGGGTTCATTTGCACTAGAACGCAAACGTTTGCTTTTAAATAACTATGAAGTTGCGGAACATGAAGAAGTAACAACAATTGCTTTAAAACCTTATGAAACAAGGGTTTATCGCATTTCATAATAAAAAAGGATGCTCTTTGAGCATCTTTTTTTATGAAAAAAAATAAATTTCTATTGCAAAGTGAAAACGCTTTTATTAAAATAGATTTATGAAAACGGTTGCGTAAAAAAGAAAAATGATATGAGGAATCGTTTTCATAAAAGGGACAGAAATTATAATTTAAATCATTATGTTGTTATAAATAAAGGGGAGGAAGAACAGATGAAAATTACGTCTTTTGATTTTTGGCAAAAGTTCGGGAAAGCTTTATTAGTTGTTGTAGCCGTAATGCCAGCAGCTGGTTTAATGATTTCCATCGGTAAGTTAATTGGTATGTCTGCTGGGGATGTTAACGCAGTTCATACAATCGCTCGCGTAATGGAAGACATCGGTTGGGCAATCATTACAAATCTACACATCTTATTCGCAGTAGCAATTGGGGGATCTTGGGCGAAAGATCGCGCGGGTGGTGCATTTGCAGCGCTATTAGCATTCGTCTTAACAAACCGAATTACAGGAGCTATATTTGGCGTAAACGCTGAAATGTTAGCGGATTCAAAAGCGAAAGTTTCTTCAGTAATAGCGGGAGATTTAATTGTAAAAGATTACTTTACTTCTGTACTTGGTGCACCTGCATTAAACATGGGAGTGTTCGTAGGGATCATCACAGGTTTCTTAGGAGCTACTTTATATAACAAATATTATAACTATAATAAACTGCCACAGGCATTAGCATTCTTTAATGGAAAACGATTTGTACCATTCGTTGTAATTCTTTGGTCTACAGTTACTGCGATTGTATTATCACTTCTATGGCCATTCATCCAAAGTGGGTTAAATGAATTTGGTCGCTGGATTGCAGCTTCAAAAGATAGCGCACCAGTTGTTGCACCGTTTGTATATGGAACGTTAGAGCGTTTATTATTACCATTTGGTTTACACCATATGTTAACGATTCCGATGAACTATACAGAGCTAGGCGGAACATATACGATGTTAACTGGTTCAAAAGTTGGACAAGTTGTAGCAGGACAAGATCCATTATGGCTTGCATGGATTACAGATTTAAATAATTTACTAGCAAATGGAGATACGAAGGCATATAACGATTTATTAAATAACGTTGTACCAGCTCGTTTCAAAGCTGGACAAGTTATCGGCTCAACAGCAGCGTTAATGGGGATTGCATTTGCGATGTTCCGTAACGTGGATAAAGAAAAGCGTGCAAAATATAAACCAATGTTTTTATCAGCAGCATTAGCAGTATTCTTAACAGGTGTAACAGAACCAATTGAATTCATGTTCATGTTTATTGCTCCAGTATTATATGTTGTATATGCTATTACAACAGGACTTGCATTCGCGCTAGCTGATTTAATTAACTTACGTGTTCATGCATTTGGATTTATTGAGTTAATTACTCGTACACCAATGATGGTTAACGCAGGTTTAACAAGAGACTTAATCAACTTTGTTATTGTTTCATTAGTGTTCTTCGGTCTTAACTTTACACTATTTAATTTCTTAATTAAAAAATTCAATTTACCAACACCAGGGCGTGCAGGTAACTATATTGATAATGAAGATGAGGCATCAGAAGGAACAGGAAATGTACAAGACGGTTCACTAGCAACAAAAGTTATCGATTTATTAGGTGGAAAAGAAAATATTGCTGACGTAGATGCTTGTATGACGCGCTTACGTGTAACAGTAAAAGATTTAGATGTTGTTGCACCAGAAGCACAGTGGAAACAAAATGGTGCTCTAGGGCTTATTGTAAAAGATAAAGGTGTACAAGCGGTATATGGTCCGAAAGCTGACGTATTAAAGTCAGACATTCAAGATATGTTAGGTGCGTAATAATATGAAATTGCTAACTTTAAACTGTCATTCTTGGCAAGAAGAGAATCAAATAGAAAAGATACAATACCTTGCTAAAGTAATTCAAGAAGAAGAGTACGATGTCATCGCATTGCAAGAAGTAAGTCAGTCCATACAAGCTGAAAATGTATGCGGTAACAAGAAAGAAGATAATTTTGGACTTTTACTATTAGAAGAGTTAAAAGCGCTACATGTAAAAGATTACAATATTACTTGGGATTTCTCTCATATTGGTTATGACGTGTATGAAGAAGGATTAGCGATTATAACGAAGCATAATATTATAAAAGAAGATACGTTCTTCATTTCAGAAAACGAGGATACAACGTATTGGAAAACACGTAAAATTGTAAGTACAACAATTGCTTATAATGGTAAGGATATAACGTTTTACTCTTGCCATCTCGGTTGGTGGAATGATGAAGAAGAGTCATTCAAAGGTCAAGTTGATCGTTTGATGGAGCGTGTAGATAGCAATAAGCTCGCCTTCTTAATGGGGGATTTTAATAACAATGCTCGGTTGGAAGGCGAAGGTTATGAGTATATGATGCAAAAAGGGTTGTATGACACATATGAATTAGCAATAGAGAAGGATGAAGGAACGACTGTCCAAGGTGAGATTGCTGGTTGGGATGAAAATAAACATAATTTGCGAATCGATCTAATATTGTGTAACCAAAGTAAAAAAGTTCATTCTTCAAAAGTTATTTTTAATGGTACAAACAGAAATGTAATTTCAGATCATTTCGGTGTAGAGGTTCAATTGGATATATAATAGAAGAAATCCTCACAGAGAATAAAAGCTGTGAGGATTTTTTTTAGGAATACAAGTATTTCCAAGAGAAAATACTTGTATTTTTTATGACATTTCATATATATTTGTTATTATTGAATGTAAAACCGATTTGGTCATTTTGTATTCATGCTTTGACTCACTTCGTTATATAATGAAGTAAGTGAAAGTTAATGGGAAAAAATAGTACGTTTTTGGTTAATACACGATGTAGAAAGTGATATAATTGCAAAATGCATGTATCATTTTCTAAAGAAGGAAAAATATATAATTAGGTGATAACTTCTATGAAACAAATTTGGCGTATTTATAAGACAGATTTACGGAATGTAGCCAAACATTGGGCTGCAATTGTTATTGTTTTAGGATTAATGATTTTACCATCGTTATATGCATGGTTTAACATTAAAGCTTCTTGGGATCCATATGGAAATACAAAAGAGGTTCCCATTGCAGTTTCTAACCAAGATGCAGGTTCTAATTTAAGAGGGAAAGATATTAATATCGGGAAAGAGATTGTAGACTCCCTTAAGAAAAACAAAAATCTTGGCTGGAAATTTGTAGATGAAAAACAAGCAATTTACGGAGTTGAGCGTGGGGATTATTATGCAAGTATTACGATTCCAAAAGACTTCTCTGAAAAAATCGCAACTGTTCTGGATGAAAATCCGAAAAAACCAGAACTGGATTACTATGTAAATGAGAAAGTAAACGCGATTGCACCGAAGATTACAGCAAAAGGTGCATCAGGTATTACAGAAGAAATTAGTAAAAACTTTGTTAAAACAGCAAACGGTGAGATTTTTAAAATTTTCAATGACCTTGGAATCGATTTAGAAACAAACTTACCAAGTATCGAGAAAGTAAAAGATCTTGTCTTTAAGCTAGAAGCGCAGTTCCCAGAAATGAATACACTTATGGATAAGGCGTTAGATGATGCAACTCAAGCAGAAGATGTTGTGAAAGTAGCGCAGAAAGATTTACCTGTTGTAGAGAGTGTAATAAATGATGGGCAGGAAGCATTGGCGAATTTAGATAAGTTCTTTGCAAGACAAGATCAAACATTAAAAAACGCTCCAGGAACGATAAGAAATGATTTAGTAGCAGCAAAAGGCGTTATGGATAGTGCAGCTGTATTTACTAACTTTTTAATGAATCCAGGTGTGGATTTAAATATTCCTGATTTCTCTGGAATGAATGGATTACCTGAATTCCCTGCAAGACCGGACCTTTCTAAGTTGAATAATGACGGATATAAAAGTATAGCGCAAAATATTAATCAAACAGTAAATAATGTTTTAAGCTCATCACGTGCAGGAACAGCTTATGGGAAAAGTGTTTTAAATGGATTGCAAAATGGTCAGTTTGATCCAGAACAAGCAAAGAAAGATTTAAATGCAGTATCAAATCAATTGCAAGCTCGTACAGAAGGTATTTCGTATCTTATTAATGTATTTACTGAACTTCAAAACTCAGCGACGACTGATTTTGGAAAAAGCTTTTTCCAAGGGCGAGTGGATCGCCTAACTAAGCTGAAAAGTGGTATGGAAAATGCAAACAACGGTATTAAAGATATTGTAAATGTTATCGGTACAGGACAAGAAGTAAAGAAAGATGTAACAGATGTAGCAAATCAAAAATTAGATGCAGCAAATGCATTAATTGATCAAGCTGAAAAAGATTATAATGAAACGTTTGTAGCAGATTATAAAAAAGCAGTTAGCACAGTAGATCAAGCGAAAGCTAATGCGAATGAAATATACGATAATGCAAAAGCTGATTATGATAAAGCGAAAAATGGTCTAGAAAGTACTAAATCTAGTGTCCAAAAAGCACTAGAGGATGTACAAAACAAAGGTATTAATGGTTTAGAAGGTTCGAAGGAAGCCTTGAAAAGCTTAAATGGTCAATTCCAATCTGGAATCGGTTTAATTGATGATATGATTCCAGTTCTAGAGAGTACAAATAAGGTTTTAGCGGATGTAAATAGTGATAAAAACCTTAATAATGGAATCGCAAAATTAAACAAAGCGAAAAGCAGCTTACAAAAAGGTGTAGAGGCAACGAATAAGGGAATTACACTTCTTAACAATGGCCAGAAACCTACAAAAGATGTAATTGAAAGTATTAACAACGCTGCGAAGGGCGGATCAGCTCAATTAACAGATGTATTATCGACGTATGATTCAGAAATTGTACCTAATTTCAATACAGCAATTGCTCGTACAAAAGAGATGTCGAAAAATACAACTCAAATTTTAAATGATGCAGACAAAAAGCTTCCAGATGTTAAAAAATTACTAGAAGATTCATCAAAAGGCTTAGTAGACGGTAGAAAGAAATTAGTAGACATTAAAGCTGAAATGCCGGAGACTGAGAAAAAGATTAAAGAATTAGCAGATAAAATTCGTGATTTTGAATCTGAAGAGGATTTAAAAGACATTATACGCTTATTGAAAAATGATGTTGAAAAGCAAAGTGATTACTTTGCGAATCCAGTAAATTTAAAAGAAAATAAATTATTTGCGATGCCGAACTACGGTTCAGCGATGTCACCATTCTATACAGTGCTTGCATTATGGGTAGGCGCATTATTAATGGTTTCATTATTAACGGTAGAAGTACACGAAGAGGGCGCGAATTATAAGAGCCATGAAATTTACTTCGGACGTTTATTAACATTCTTAACGATAGGTCTTTCACAAGCGTTTATCGTATCGATGGGAGATATATTCTTACTCGGTACGTACGTAGTCGATAAGTTCTGGTTTGTGTTATTTAGTTTATTTATTGGTGGAGTCTTCGTTTGTATCGTATACTCACTCGTTTCTATTTTCGGAAACGTTGGGAAATCGATGGCGATCATTTTACTTGTACTACAAGTAGCAGGGTCGGGCGGAACATTCCCAATTCAAATGACACCGAAATTCTTCCAAGCAATTTATCCGTTCTTACCGTTCACATACGCAATTAGTGCAATTCGTGAAACGGTAGGCGGAATGCTTTGGGATATCGTAATAAGAGATTTACTTGTGTTAAGTGTTTTCGTAGTAGTTATGATTGTTGCTGCGTTATTACTGAAAACACCAATTAACAAATCAAGTGAAAAATTTGTTGAGAATGCAAAAGGAAGTAAAATCATTCACTAAAATAAAAGGTTCCTACCGATAGAGGTAGGAACCTTTTTGTTTAATCAAATTTTAATTTTTTTAATGCTTCCGCGAATGGGTTATTTAATGGTTCTTCTTCTTTTTTCTGTTGTTTCATATATTTTTGAACGTCGCGTTTATCGGCTTTGTTTCCAGATTCTTTTTTACGTCGCTCTTGGAATGTTGATAATTTCTCGCGATAGCCACATTTACATGCGAAAATTTGGCCTGCACCCTCACCACGTAATTCTAGTTTCTTTTTACATTGCGGACAGCGAGCATTTGTTGTACGAGATACATTTTTACGATGACCACATTCACGGTCTTGGCATACGAGCATTTTTCCCTTTTTTCCATTTACTTCTAGCATTGGTTTACCGCAATCTGGACAAGACTTCGTTGAAATGTTGTCATGTTTATATTTCTTATCACTCGATTTAATTTCAGAAACAATTTCTTTCGTATAGTTCTTCATTTCCGAAATGAATACTTCTTTCTTTAATTTTCCTTTTGCAATTGCTTCAAGTTTTTGTTCCCACTCACCAGTTAGTGTAGGTGATTTTAATTCTTCTGGTACTAAATCAAGTAATTGACGACCTTTTGATGTAATGTGAATATCTTTACCACGTTTTTCAATTAAGAAAGAATTGAAAAGTTTGTCGATAATATCTGCACGTGTCGCTACAGTACCTAATCCACCAGTTGATTTTAACGTATCAGCAAGTTGTTTATTTTGCGTATCCATATATTTTGTAGGATTCTCCATTGCTGAAAGTAAAGTTGCTTCATTAAAGCGTGCAGGTGCTTTCGTTTGACCTGATGTTTGCATAAGTAACTTTACAGTTAATGTATCGCCCTTTTCAATGTGAGGTAGAATCTGCTCTTTTACGTCATCAGTTACATCATCGTCTTCAAATCGATTTTCGTATACTTCCTTCCAACCAGCATGTAAAATCGTTTTTCCGCGTGCAATGAATGTTTCATTGCCGACCTTTGTGCGTAACGTTAGTTGTTCGTATTCGAATGCTGGGAATAAAACAGCTAAGAAACGTTTTACAACTAAATCATAAATTTTGCGTTCTTTATCTGTGAATGCTGCGAAGTTAACGTATCCTTCTGTTGGAATAATCGCATGATGATCGCTTACTTTACTATCATCAACAAATGATTTGTTAGGTTTGATAGGCTTTTGTAATACTTTATGTGCGAAGGGACGGTATTCTCCAACACCACATGCTTTTAGACGTTCTGGAAGTGTTCCGACGATATCAGATGAAATGTAGCGTGAATCTGTACGAGGGTACGTTAGTACTTTATGCTGTTCATACAATTTTTGCATAATATTTAATGTTTCTTTAGCAGAGTAACCGAACTTTTTATTTGCATCACGTTGCAATTCAGTTAAATCGTAAAGACCAGGAGAGAATGACTTCTTCTGTTTCTTATCAATTTCCACAACAGTAGCATTTTGTTTATCTAAACTTTTTACAATACCATCGATTTTTTCTTTATTAAAACTACGGCTATTGCCATTTGCATCTTGCCAAGTAAGTTTGAGCTTCTCCATTGTTTGAGCTTCGATGCCGTAGTAAGTTTGAGCTTTGAAGTTCTTTATTTCATCTTCACGACTAGCAATCATAGCAACAGTAGGGGTTTGTACACGACCACAATTTAACTGAGCATTAAAGCGAGTCGTTAAAGCACGAGTTGCATTAAGACCGATATACCAGTCAGCTTCTGAACGTGCAACTGCTGAAGCGTATAAATTGTCATAGGCTTTACCTGGTTTTAAATTTGCAAAACCATCTTTAATTGCTTTATCAGTAACGGATGAAATCCATAGACGTTTGATTGGCTTGTTAATTCGAACCTTATCAATAATCCAACGAGCAACCAATTCTCCTTCACGTCCAGCGTCTGTTGCTACAATAATTTCATTTACATCTTTTCTAAGTAGCTGACTTTTTACAGCATTAAATTGTTTACCAGTTTGTTTAATAACCGTTAATTTCAAACGCTCAGGTAGCATCGGTAAATCTTCTAAATTCCACTTTTTATATTTCACATCATAACTTTCTGGATCTGCTAATGTAACGAGATGACCTAAAGCCCAAGTTACAATATATTTACTACCTTCAAGGTAGCCATTTCCTTTTTTATCGCACTTAAGTACACGAGCAATATCTCGTGCAACGGAAGGTTTTTCAGCGATTACAACGCTTTTTGACATATTAAAAACATCCTTTCAAATTTCCATAAGTTAAATATAGCATACATCTTCTTGAGATTCAGTTTCGCTCCATATTTGATCGGTTTTTAGTGGGATGAACAAAACACTCACTGATTAAAGTTTCACTTGATTATGTTTATTGTTATATAGGTTGCTTCTATATTAAATAGAAAAGTAAAGAACTTGTTATTTTAGTAGAATAAGAGTAGACTTTGAAGTAGATGAATAATAAGCACATGGGAGTTTGTGGATGCAAACTGAGAGTATGACTAGTCCGTCATTGACCATTTGAACCTGTTGGATAATGCCAGCGTAGGGAGAGTGTAAAAGCACATGTTCAGGCACTTTGCGTACGCGCAAAGTGTCTTTTTGTGTATCTCCCATCATTATAGTTAGGAGATGAAAAGGATGAATATGAAAGAAATTAGTAAAGTAGTGGATTTGGTGAGAGAATCTAATCCGCTCGTTCATAATATTACAAATGTTGTTGTAACAAATTTTACTGCTAACGGTTTGTTGGCACTTGGAGCATCGCCTGTAATGGCGTATGCAAAAGAAGAAGTAGCAGAAATGGCTAGCATTGCTGGAGCGTTAGTATTAAATATGGGGACACTTCGTCCTGAAGAAGTAGAAGCGATGTTACTCGCGGGTAAATCAGCAAATGCGAACAATGTGCCAGTACTATTTGACCCAGTTGGTGCAGGAGCAACTTCGTATCGAACAGAAGTTGCGAGACATATTCCAGCCGAAATAGATTTAGCAATTATCCGCGGAAATGCGGCTGAAATAGCAAATGTTATTAATGAGAAATGGGAAATTAAAGGGGTAGACGCTGGTACTGGAAATGGCAATGTTGTAAGTATTGCAAGGCAGGCAGCAGATGAACTAAATACAGTTGCGGTCATTACTGGAAAAGAAGATGTTGTTACAGATGGAGAGAGAACTATTGTTATTCGAAATGGTCACCCTATTTTAACGAAAGTTACGGGAACAGGTTGTTTACTAACTTCTGTAATAGGAGCATTTGTAGCAGTGGAAAAAGATTATGTAAAAGCAGCAGTAGCCGCATTAACGTTTTATGGTGTAGCTTCGGAACTGGCAGCTGCTAAGGCGGTAGAAAAAGGGCCTGGTAGTTTCCAAATTGAATTTTTAAATCAATTAGCGAATACAACTTCAGGTGATATTGAGAAGTATGGGAAGATTGTGGAGTTAGAGTAAGAGGGAGTGAAAGAAATGGCACGCATTGAAATAGATAAAATGTCTAAGCTATTGCAAGTGTATTTTATTATGGGAAGTAATAACTGCACGAGGGATCCTTTAGCTGTATTGAAAGAAGCGTTAGATGGTGGAGTGACACTTTTTCAGTTTCGTGAGAAGGGGGAAGGTTCTTTAATCGGAGAAGATAGAGTGCGCTTTGCAAAAGAATTGCAGACGCTTTGTAAGGAATATAGTGTTCCTTTCATTGTAAATGATGATGTAGAATTAGCCATTGAATTAGATGCAGATGGTGTTCATGTTGGACAAGATGATGAAGGAATTACATCTGTTCGTGAAAAAATGGGAGATAAAATTATCGGCGTATCTGCTCATACAATTGAAGAAGCACGTTTTGCAATCGAAAATGGAGCGGATTATTTAGGTGTTGGTCCTATTTTCCCAACGAGTACGAAAAAAGATACGAAAGCGGTTCAAGGAACGAAAGGATTAGCTTATTTTAGAGAACAAGGAATTACAGTGCCAATCGTTGGTATTGGTGGGATTACAATTGAAAATACAGCGGCAGTTATAGAGGCGGGTGCGGACGGTGTTTCAGTTATTTCAGCAATTAGTTTAGCGGAATCTGCGTATGAAAGTACGAAAAAATTAGTTGAAGAAGTAAAGAGAAGTTTGTAGGGAAGGAAGTGTAGTATTTTAAGTGCTACATGAAGAAATAGACTGCCCAAAATTTAAACAAATATTTGATTAAAAAAGCACAAACCTTTTTAAATAAAGGTTTGTGCTTTTTCTTTAAAACATAATTGAAATTAAGAGCATTCCAATTCCGATAGAAGTAAATGTTGCAATTAGGCCCGGAATCATAAAACTATGATTTAATACGTATTTACCGATACCTGTTGTACCAGTACGGTCAAAGTTAATGGCAGCAACGATTGTTCCATAGTTTGGAATGAAGAAATATCCATTTACTGCAGGGAACATCGCAATCAGTAGCGCTGGTGGAATACCAAGAGATAGTCCAAGTGGCATTAAGGCACGAACTGTTGCTGCTTGGCTGTACAGTAAAATAGATAGAATGAATAGTGCGATAGCAAATAGCCAAGGTGCACTTGTTACTAAATGCTGAATCGATCCTTGAATCATATTTAAGTTTCCATTAAAGAAAGTATCTCCCATCCAAGCGATACCGAAAATAGCAACAACTGCTGTTGCTCCTGCTTTAAAGACGTTACCAGATACAATGCTTTCTACATTTGGTTTACAGAAAATAATAATAAGAGCCGCGATAGTTAACATAACCATCTCAATTGTGTTCGGCATGGAAAGACGGGCTAACTTCCCATCAACTATCCATCCTGGACGAAGTGCTTCAAATGAACCAAGAAGTACAACAAGGAAGGTTCCTACAAGGAAAAGGATAACTGATAATTTTGCGCCCTTTACACCTACAAATTCTTTTTTCTCTTCAAGCTTAGGAATTAATCCTTCTTTTAATCGTTTTAAGTATTCAGGGTCTTCATTTAATTCTTTTCCCATCTTACTAGCAACAAATGCAGCTATCATACAAGCGATGAAAGTAGAAGGGATACTTACTTTTAAAATATCTAATAAGGTGATTTTATAGTCAGCTAACATTGCTAAAAGTGCAACTGTTGCAGCTGATATAGGACTAGCTGTAATTGCTTGTTGGGAAGCAATTACGGCAATGGACATTGGTCGTTCTGGTCTAATTCCGGATTCGCGAGAGACTTCAGCGATAACAGGAAGTACAGAATAAGCAACGTGACCAGTTCCTGCACAAAGTGTAAATAAATAAGTAACAATTGGAGCAAAGAATGTAATGCGTTTTGGATTTTTTCGTAATGCCTTTTCAGCTAGATGAACAAGGTAGTCCATTCCTCCAGCGGCTTGCAAAGCACCAGCAGCTGTAATTACTGCCAAAATCATAAGCATTACATCGATAGGAGGCGCCGTTGGTTGTAAGTGGAAGACAAAAACGAGTATTGCCATACCAACTCCACCCATTACTCCTAAACCAACTCCGCCTAGGCGTGCACCAATAAAAATACAGAGTAACAAGGTAAGAAATTGTAGCCAAAACATGATAAACTACCTCCGAAATTCATTAGTTAAGATATATTCGAATAGTTTAATTTGATTGAAAATTAAATAAATACCCGAAAAAATCCTTGTTATTAATACATTTTTTATTATATAACACAAAAAAAGTAACATTCACGTACTTTTTGAAATTATTTTGAAAAAACAATGCGTTAAAAATTTGTATTTATATCTCTAAATAAGTAGACATTTTGATTTATATGTTGTAATCTTTGAAAGAGAATAAATTAATTCTCATAGAACTCCCATATCGTTCAACTCGTTCAGCGAGAAAGGCAAACTGATGGAAACATGAGGACGCAAAACTACAGGAGCTAAGGTCGAAAGGCTATGCTAGCCAGTTACCGGACGGATAGGGTTGGTCTTGGCCAATGCTTTTACATTGGCTTTTTTTTATTCTCGAACATATTGAGAAACATTTTCAAACAAAATATTCATATATTTTGTTTTTTTGTTTATGTTGATTAAGGAAGGTGGATATTAATGAAAAAATATTGGCATAAGTTATCGTTCCTTCAAAAGAACGTCTTATTAACCGTATTAGTTATTTTGACACTTGTTGGAAGTATGGGTGCATTAAGTTTCAACATGTTTCAAAATAGTATGATGTCTTTATTTGAAAGGCAGTC
Source organism: Bacillus sp. B2-WWTP-C-10-Post-4 (assembly GCF_009183805.1). Taxonomy (NCBI): domain Bacteria; kingdom Bacillati; phylum Bacillota; class Bacilli; order Caryophanales; family Bacillaceae; genus Bacillus; species Bacillus sp. B2-WWTP-C-10-Post-4. The sequence continues at coordinate 86,944 of NZ_WEII01000005.1, forward strand.
TATTGAAACAGGAGAAATAGTATTGAAAAAACTGGATGTAGAATTAGTTAGAGACATGGCGAAAGATCCTACAGCCGAAAAAGTGAAAAAAGAAAAGTTAACAGAGAAATTAGATGAAGTATCAAAAGAATTGAAAAGCGTTGGACAAACGTATGTTACAGGAGCAAAGCCGAATGAAAAGCGAGAATTACAACTCGTTGGTTTGACTACAGAGTTAACAAATGCGTTTCCTATAAAGCCGGGAGATTATTATGAACAACCCGCTCATTGGATGAAGGCATACGATAAAGTGATTGATACGAAAAAGGCTCAAATGACAGAAGTATATGAAGATGAAATAGGTTCGTGGGTGACAATATTAGAACCAATTACAGATGGAGAAAACAATATTGTTGCAATTATTGCGGCTGACTTAGATGCTTCCATTGTTCCTATTACAAAAGAGAAGTTTATGATACAGGGCTTACTCTTCATCATTATTTCATTAGCAATTGCGACTATTACTCAATTCTTTATCGTGCGTCACTCGCTAGCTCCATTAAAAGATTTACGAGAAGGGTTACGTAAAATTGGTGAAGGTGACTTAAGTATTAAATTAAAAGAAAGACCAGATGATATTGGAATTATTAATGTTTATTTCAATAACACGATTGAAAAATTTAAAGGGATTATAGATAAAGTAAGGCAAACTGCTGAGCAAGTTTCTTCTTCTTCACAAGAATTGTCGGCGAGTACAGAGGAAAACAGCATGGCAGTTCAAGAGATTGCAAGTTCTATTGAAGGTTTAAGAGTAGGGGCACAGTCTCAAAAAACTTCAGTACAACAATGTTTAGGAATTGTACATGGAATGGAAGATAAGGTAGAAGAAATAACTGGGGCTGCAAAACAAGTTGCGGTTGCTTCTGAAGGTATGGAACAACATTCAATTGAAGGTAATGAAGTGATTGGACAAATTATTAATCAAATGAGTTTAATCCAAAATGCAGTACAAGATTTATCTTCCATCATTTATTCGTTAGAAACAAGGTCAAAAGAAATTAGTGATATCGTAACTGTAATTACAGGTATTTCAAATCAAACAAATTTATTAGCTTTAAATGCTTCTATTGAGGCTTCACGTGCTGGAGCAGCTGGAAGAGGGTTTGCAGTTGTTGCTGATGAAGTACGAAAATTAGCAGAACAAACGGAAGCGTCTGCAAAAGATATAGCGAAATTAATTGGTGAAACACAAGCTGAGACAGAAGATGCTGTAGTTTCCATGCAAAAAGGTTCAAAAGAAGTAGAAACTGGAATTTCGCTTGTTCAAAGTAGTGGAGATTTCTTTGAAAAAATCTCAAAATCAGCGCAATCTGTTACAGATCAAGTAAAAGCTGTTTCCGGTAATTCGAGTGACATTTTACAAAATAGTCAGAATATTGTTCAAGTCGTAAATGAATTATCACATATTGCAAATACTTATGCCAACAGCAGTAGTAATGTTGAAGAAAGCATGAAAGAGCAAGAAATATCAGTACAAGATATTGCAGAATTAGCGACTTCTTTAAGTTGGCTTTCTCAGGAATTACAAGAGCTTATTGGTGAGTTTAAAAGCGAATAAGGAGAAAGTTCAATTCTAATCAAGGGGGTATCTCCGCTACTGATTATGAATTGAACGAATCTGCCCTTTAATAAGGGATGAAAAAGGTGTGAATTTTCACACCTTTATTATATTTAAGAGAGGAATTTACATAAATATGAAATTAGCAATTTCTTATAATGAGATGGTAAAAGAATTTTTAGGAAAAGTAGAAGGAAGTATTAAAATACCTAAAGATGTGCAAGGAACAGAACTTAGGATAAAAAGGAAAACGGAACTGTTTTCAAATTTGACTCACATTGTAGATTTAATAGGAGCGACTGCAACGTGGTTATATCATATTTCTAAAGAAAAACATATTGTCGTGCTTTATCATGTAAGAGGAAATTTATTTCCAATTACTATTGAAGTTTCTAATTTTCTCTCCTATGAAAGTTTAAATTTACAAATTGAAGAGCAACTGGAGCAAATTAAAGAAATGAATGAGGAAGAAATAGAAGAGTTTCAAAACGGTAATACATTATATGAAATGTCACCTATTATTATTGGTGAAACATATTATGAGCTAAAAGACACGAATACATTACAATTTGTATTTAGTAAAAATATGCAAAGTGTAGAAATAATATTTAATAGTGTTAATTGGAAAGAGACAACGATTACTCGTTATGCACAACAAATACAAGGTGTTTTAGTTGATATATCACAAAATACTAATAAGTATATAAAACATTTTAGTATTATTACAGAGGCCGAGATGGCACTTTATAGTCAAGTGAATGATACGACAGCAGTATATCCTGAGAAAAGTATCGTCGATATGTTCTATAATACTGTTACTCAATTTCCAAATCGTATAGCTTTATCTTCAAGGGAAGGTACTTTAACTTATGAGGAGCTAAATAAAAAAAGTAATCAAATAGCTCATATGTTAATTAAAAACGGCGTCCAATTAGGAGACTATGTTGGAATATTTATGAAACGTAGCATAGACACAGTAGTAAGTATGGTAGCTATATTAAAAGCTGGTGCAGCGTATGTTCCGATTGATCCAGATTATCCGGAAAGTAGAATACAGTACATTATTCAAGATAGCCAAGCGAAAGTTATATTGATGAAAGAGACGCCTATAACATGTGATGGGGTTCAAACAGTTTCAATGTATGATAGTGAAACTTATGAAGATATAGATGTAAAGTTGTCTATTCATTGTGACGATGTAGCTTATATGATTTATACATCTGGTTCAACAGGGAATCCAAAGGGAACGATGTTAGCACATAGAGGCGTTGTTAATCTGTATACTTGGATGAAAAAGCAATATGAATTGACAGAAGAGGATGTATTTGCCCAATTTCCTTCCTTTAGTTTCGATGCCTCTGTATGGGAGTCATTTGCTTCTTTATTCTGCGGAGGAAACTTGTATGTATTACTAGAGGAAGAGCGATTGTCTGTAGAAGCATTTGCAAATGCAATCTATAAAGTGAAAGCAACTTCAATCTTGGCATTAGCAACAATTTTTGTTCGACAAGTAGCAACTTATTTAGCAGAAGAAGATATATATAAGCTAGCTTCCCTAAAAAGAATTGCGATTGGCGGTGAAATGTTGCCTGTAGAGGTTATTAAATTGTGGAGAGAAAGAATAGGTACAAATGTTGAAATTTATAATGTATACGGACCGACAGAATGTACTGTAGTGACGACAACCTATAAAATACCTAGTCAGTTAAATGAGGATGTTGCGAGTATTCCCATTGGTAAACCATGTGCTAATTATCAAGTTATGATTTTGGATGAGAATATGAATCTTTGTCCAATTGGTGTACCTGGTGAATTATATATAGATTCAGTGGGATTAGCAAAAGGGTATTTTAATAAGCCTAATAAAACAATTGAAGCTTTTATTCCGAACCCTTTTAATCCTATAGTTAATATATATAAAACAGGTGATATCGTTAAGTTGCTAGAGGATGGAAATATAGAGTTTTTACATCGGAAAGATGATCAAGTAAAAATTAGAGGACATCGTATTGAACTAGGAGAAATCCAAAGTAAAATTTCTCAAAATCATAATATAAAAGAAAATGCTGTTTTTGCTAAGAAGAGTAAGGAAGGTAGCCAATATTTAATCGCGTTCTATACAACTTTAAATAAAAAAGAAATACCAGAATTAGTTTATCAGTTACAAGAGCAATTACCAGATTATATGGTGCCATCTAAACTAATTTATATTAATGAATTACCACTTACACCTAATAAAAAGATTGATGTTAAGAAGTTAGCTCAGTTAGAAGAAAAGTATGAACCGGTTCGGCTACAAGAATATGTTGCACCTTCTAATAAAGCAGAAAAACAAATAGCGAACGCCTGGGCGGAAGTATTAGGAATTTCAAAAGTTGGAGTGCATGATGATTTCTTTACAATTGGTGGACATTCATTAAAAGTATTACGAGTCTTAACATTGTTAAAAGAAGATTTCTCACATTTAACAATTCAAGATTTCTTTAAAGAAAGAACGATATATGGATTAGCTCGAATTGAGCGAGAAGTAAAAGTAGAGAAAGAAGAAGTATTTCGTGAATATAAAGTGATTCACGAGCCAGATACTATCACGTATGCAAACGTTTTGGAAGAAACCCAGATTTCAAATGTCTTTTTAACAGGAGCTACTGGTTATTTAGGATCACACATATTATATGAATTGTTGAGAGATACATCTGCTACTATTTATTGTTTAGTAAGACCAACCAAAGATGTGCAGCAAAGAATTATAGATACATTAACAGGCTACTTTAATGATATATGTGAAGAATGGTTACAGCGTATACAGGCCGTAGCTGGTGATCTGGGAGAAGAGTATCTTGGGATGAGCGAAGAAGAATTTATGTTCATCAGTTCTAAGATGGATACGATAATTCATTGCGGTGCAGATGTAAGACATTTTGGAGATGTAAAACAATTTGAAAATATAAATGTCCAAGGAACTAGCCGTATGCTAGCATTAGCGGAGAAAGGTGCTACATTCCATTTTATTTCTACAATTGGTATCCCGTTAGAATTAGCGGTAGATCAATGGGATACATACATGAAAACTGGTGATTTTAATTACAGTGTAGACTTAGAGAATGTATATTCAAATAGTAAACTACAAGCGGAAAACATTGTTCGTGAAGCAATGAAAAATGGTTTGCGCGGAAATATTTATCGTGCAGGTAATTTAGCATGTCATTCAGAAACAGGTTCGTTCCAACAAAATATTGAAGGAAACGCATTTTATCGTCTTATTAAAACAATGCTATTAATTGGGAAAGCACCAAATGTGAAGTGGAAAGTTGATTTCACACCAATTGATTTTGCTAGTAAATCAATTGTATCGTATTTACAAGATGCGCAAATTGTAGGAGAGACGTTACATATTTGTCATCCACATCAAATTGAGTTTGAACAATTTATACAGCTAATTGGAGAGTGTGGATACAATCTTGAAATGGTTCCACTTTCAGAATATGTAAATACCGGACTTGCATTAGCGAAGGGAAATGAAGTAATAGCAGAGTTAATTGCTTCTCAAGTTGCAGGAGATGGAGCACAGCAATCTGAAATTGTAATGGGTACGCGTAGAACGAATGAATGGATTAAGAAAAAAGAATTGATAGTACCAGCAATTAATAAAGAATTTATACAGCAGTTATTAGCTCATGGTGAAAAAGTTGGTTATTTTCCAAAAATAATGAAATGATTATGCATGCTTTTGTTTGTTCAATAAAATAAATCATGCTACAATGAAAACGAATTAAGGACCGGGGAGCCAATTGGCTGAGAGGATGTAAGTAAACATCGACCCTCAACCTGATCTGGATAATGCCAGCGTAGGGAGTTACTTAAAGTGATGTAGCATATGTTATTCTGTAATAACTTGCATACAAGGCTTTCCTACGCAGTAGGAAAGCCTTTTCTTATTTTTGAAATTTAATTTTATAAGGGGGATTTTATTATGTCACAACAAGTTACAATGTCATTTTCAGTAGTACCACAAGCGAAAACGAAAGATGTATATTCTGTTGTCGATAAAGCAATTGAAGTTGTACAACAATCGGGAGTTCGTTATGAAGTAGGGGCAATGGAAACAACTTTGGAAGGAGAATTAGATGTACTTCTTGATGTCGTTAAACGTGCGCAACAAGCTTGCGTCGAAGCTGGAGCAGAAGAAGTGATTACTTCTATTAAAATCCATTATCGTCCAAGCACTGGTGTAACGATAGATGAAAAGGTTTGGAAGTACCGTGATGAATATGCAAAACCAGAAGCAATCTAAACTTATTACAACTATTTGGCTTATCCTTCTCATTGCGATATGGGAAGGATCTGTTTCATTATTTAAAATCGAACCGTGGATTTTACCAAAGCCTTCTGCCATTGTTCAAGAATTAATTGGGATGAAAGATTTACTATTACCAAATACGATGCAAACACTGCAGGAAGTTATAATTGGACTATTCTTTGCAATTTTATTGGGGACGAGCATCGCAATTATTATGGATGTTATACCGTTATTTCGTATTTTAATAAATCCATTGCTCGTTATTTCGCAAACAATTCCAATTGTTGTGCTTGCACCGCTATTTATTATTTGGTTTGGATATGGGATGTTGCCGAAAGTAATGGTCGTAATACTCGTTTGTTTCTTCCCAATTGCGCTTAGTATTTTAGAAGGTTTTCAAACAGTAGATAAAAATATGCTGAAACTGTTACAAACAATGAAGGCGACGAAATGGCAAGTTTACCAGAAGGTAAAATTTCCAGCAGTGCTCCCATACTTTTTCTCAGGTTTAAAAATTGCAGTTACATATAGCGTAATGGGGGCAATTATCGGAGAATGGCTCGGTGCAAGTGAAGGATTAGGCGTTATGCTTACGAGGGCTACAAAATCCTTTTTGACTGCCCGAGTATTTGGTGTTGCAGCAATCATCGTTATGGTGACATTATGCCTGTATTTTATCGTAGAGTTTATGGCAAGAATAACAGCACCATGGATATATAGAAAGGACGGCAGAAAATGAAAAAAGGTTTGAAAGTTATGTTAGCTGCCTTAGTAGCGGTAGGTGTGGCTGGATGTAATCCGGCGAAGAAAGAAGAAAGTGCAAGTAAAGATCAAAAAGTAAAAGTAGTATTAGATTGGTTTCCAAATACGAATCATACTGGCTTGTATGTAGCGAAAACGAAAGATTATTACAAAAAGCAAGGATTAGATGTAGAAATTATTCAACCAGGTGACAATGTAACAGCAGAGCAAATGATAGCATCAGGAAAAGCAGACTTCGCAATAAGTGCACAAGAAAATGTAACGTTAGCTCGTGTAGAAGGAATTCCTGTTGTATCTGTAGGAGCGATTATTCAGCATAACACTTCAGCGTTTGCATCGCTTAAGAAAGACAATATGACGTCACCGAAAGATTTTGAAGGTAAACGTTACGGCGGCTGGGGAGGACCAGCAGAAGAAGCGACATTAAAGACGATTATGGATAAACATCAAGCTGATTTTAATAAAGTTGAAAAAATCATCTTAGGACAAACAGATTTCTTTAAATCAATTGGCCGTGATGCAGATTTCGAATGGATTTATTACGGTTGGGATGGTATTGAAGCGAAGCGTCAAGGAAAAGAGTTAAATACGATTATGGTGAAGGACTTAGATCCAGCGCTTGATTTCTATAGTCCTGTTATTATTACGAGTGAAAAACATACGAAGCAAGATAAAGACTTTGTGAAAAAGTTTATGAGTGCAACGACAGAAGGTTATAATTTTGCAATTAAGGAACCGAAAGAGGCTGCTGATATTTTAATTAAAGCTGTTCCAGATGTGAATAAAGATTTAGTTCAAGAAAGCCAAAAATGGTTAAGTACGAAGTATCAAGATGATGCTAAAGCATGGGGAGTACAGAAGGAAGAAATTTGGACGAATTACATGAATTTCTTATATGACAACAAAGTTATTAAAAAGAAAATCGATGTAAAAGATGCTTTTACAAATGAATTCCTTCCAAGTGAAAAATGAGCGGATTACAAATAAAAAATATAGTGAAATCTTTCGACGGAAAGAATGTATTAGAGAATATTAGTGCCTCTATACAAGAGGGAGAGTTTGTTTCCTTTGTAGGACCGAGTGGTTGCGGGAAAAGCACATTATTAAACATGATTGCAAATGTTGAAAAACCAACAAGCGGGAACGTAACGTATAACGATAAGCAAGTACAAGAGCAAGATGTTGTTAGTTATATGCCACAACAAGATTTATTACTACCGTGGCGATCAGCTTTGCAAAATATCGTTCTTCCGTTAGAAATTGAAGGAAAGCCGAAAAAACAAAGGCTGACAGAAGGAATGGAAGCATTAAAGCAGTTCGAACTAGATGAATATGCAAACCATTATCCAGATGAATTGTCTGGTGGTATGCGTCAAAGAATTAGTTTTCTGCGCACATATTTATGTGAAAAGCCAATTATGCTGCTTGATGAGCCTTTTGGTAAATTAGATGCATTTACAAAAATGGAAGTACATAGCTGGCTTTTAAACTCTTGGCATCAAGAGAAGCAAACAATCGTTATGGTTACACATGACTTAGATGAGGCAATCTTGCTTTCAGATCGCGTATTTATTTTATCTCAAAGACCAGCGTCAATAGTTGGCGAGGTACAAGTGAAATTACCTAGGCCGAGAACGATGGATATGTTAACATCACTCGAATTAAAAAAGGATAAAGAAGAGATTTTAAGTGTGTTAGCTCCTTATATGAAAAAATAGAAAAAGCTGATGTTTTAATTTTAGACGAACGGACTAATCATTTGGATGTAGAAACTAAGATGGCTTTACAGGAAGCGTTACAACAATACAAAGGAACGGTTTTAATTGTCTCACATGAACCTTCTTTCTATGAATCGTAGATAACAAAATTATGAAATATAGAAGAATGGAATACTCAACAATATGAATAAAGAAAAGGCATTAGCTTTTATGAGCTAATGCCTTTTCTTTGTGATTAACATGATTTTCGAGAACTCTTACATGAGAATTGTATGAAGAAGCACTCTTATGGTGCGCTTATAAGCGTGCTTTTTCTTTTGTTATATTTATAATACGAAAGCCTTTCCCTAACAGGTGACTATCTTTCTTTATATATATAGATAGTTCAAAATGGAATAAAAATAATTCCTTTATGTAAAGGATAATATGGATATTATAGGAAGACAATAGAAATTAAAGGGAATTCATGTAAAATTCAAATGAACTTCATATAAACTTCATATTAGAAATTAAATATAATTATAATAGGTTATTGTGATATTTTTGATTTTTCATAAAATTAAAAGTTTGAATTTAGGAGGTATTGCTCAAACCTAAATTCAAACTTTATTGAAGTAATTAATGGATATTACGTCTAGTTTTCGCTAATGACGGCATTTAAAAGTTCGGCAGGATTACCTGTTCCTGCACCGCCAATTGTAATAGATCCACCAGGAGGAATTTCACCATTCCATCCTGCGTTCGTAATTACATAATGATTATTTGTTTTACTACTAATTTTAGAATCCCAAACTTGTGTTAAATTGCCGCTATAATCAAATTCTAATTTCCAATTTTTAATAGGAGTCGTTCCATTATTTTTGATTATAATCGAGAAGTTATAACCGCTGCCCCAATTCGAAGTGACTGAAAATGTAGCAGTACCATTTCCATCAGGAGGTGTCGTATTAGCTTCATCCGTTTTGACAGTAAGAGCGGTAGGTTGTGATTTATTTCCAGCAGCATCTTTGGCAATTACCGAAAATTTGTATTCCGTATTAGGTTTTAAGTTTTTAATTGTAATGCTATTTGTTGTTGTACTCCATTTCTCTTCTCCAGCAGTAATTTCATATTCCGTAACTCCTACGTTATCAGTAGATACAGTCCAGTTTAATTGAACTGAGTTTGAATTTTTATTCGTAACTACAATGTTTTTAACATTCGTTGGTGGCTCAGTATCTTTTTGACTAATAGGTCCACCAAGTAATTCTTTTACTAGCGTATCAAGTAATTTTGGACCACTGCAACTATATTTTGGACTTGTACGGCAATCTCCGCTTAGTTCCCAAAACATTGCTCCATTTAAACCGTTCGTCTTTATATAGTCTGTTTTGTATTTCATAGATTCATTGTCATCGTAGCTAATAAATGTGCCTGTAGTTGCATTATATAAGTAAGGTACTTTAGCTGTGTCATTCCAGTAGCGTACAAAACCATTTTTATTAACGTAATTGGCTGCTAAATCACCGTAATCATACACACCTGTGTCACCGGTAGAGTAATCATCCCAAGTACCTTTAGAAGCAAGTTTCCCATCACTACCTGGTTTGCAAGGTTGATATTGTCCGTTATTTTCTTTGCCACAACTTTTCCAGCCACGTCCGTAAAAGGGTACGCCTAATACTAGTTTATCGACTGGAACACCTTCATTTGTATAAACATTTATAGCACCATCTACGTAAAAATTCGTATTTGCTGCTGGGTCATTTGGATCCTTATATAGAGCTGCATTATGATTAGAAGTAGCTTCCCATCCGCCGTGGAAATCATATGTCATAATATTAATCCAATCGAGTATTTGAGAAATTTTCTTTAGTTCTGTATGATCAGCGTAGCGTTGACTTGCACCTGAAGCGATTGTTAGTAAATATTGTTTGCCATCTTCAGCACCTGCTTTATTCAAAGCATTTCGGACGTCTTGAAGAAGGAGAGTGAAATTTTGTTTATCTTCAGGACGATAACTACCACCAGGAATCGTTTCAACGCCCGGATATTCCCAGTCTAAATCTACGCCATCAAACCCATATGCGCGAAGAAAAGCTACTGTAGATTCAGCAAATACTTTTCTTGTTTTTTCATCAGCGGCCATATCAGAAAAGCGGTTAGACCAAGTCCAGCCACCAACGGAAATAATTGTTTTTAAGTGAGGATATTTAGCTTTTAATCGTTTTAGTTCCCCGAAATTTCCGCAACGGGCATATTTATCGCAATCTTCCCAAGTTGTCCCTGAGCCAGGATACGATTTGGTAACATCAGCCCATGGTTCACCGAGTACGAGAGTACCATTAGGAACCTCTTTATTTTGCAATGGTACACCAGATTCTTTACAGTTCCACGTTTGTTTATTTGGATTATCAGGATGAGTAGAAGGGTTTCCATGTTTTCCGTTCCAACAAATATCCGCGAAAGCATAGTTAAGGTGAGTAAGTTTTGATGCATCAATGTCAGCAACTTGATAATTACGTCCGTAAACGCCCCACGAAGGAAAGTATCCAACAATTTTTTGACTTTGCTTTGGTGAATCTGCTAATGCGAGATTTGGATTAATAAAATTTGTGAGAAAAAGAGGTAAGAAAAGTAGTAGAGATAGTAATAACAGTGTGAATTTTTGAGACCTCATAGCCATTTCTCCTTTCAAAATAAAAGATATATTTAAAGGCATACGCCAATAAATCAAAATGAATCTAGACGTATAAAACGTCTAGATAAAATGATCAGACATCACGAAGTCTATACAAGGGAGCTGGGGGTGATTAAATCGTAACAAATGTAAGATTTAGTGTAAACGCTTTATTAAATTGAAAAAGACTTTCTCAATACAAAAAGGCTTGAATACAAACTGTATATGAAAACGAAAGATCGGTATGGGAGGAAAAAGCTCATTATAAATAAATTTGAGAAAAAATTGTATGGAGCCAATTATTAAAGGCATAGAAAGATAAGGAAATATCATGTAAAATAATAGTAAAAATATGTAAAGGAGGGAATAGTGTGGATGTGTTTTTGAACATTGCTGAAGAAAAAATTCGACAAGCAATAAGGAATGGTGATCTTGATTATCTTCCGGGAAAAGGAAAACCACTACAATTAGAAGATCTTTCAATGGTACCTCCAGAACTTAGAATGAGTTATAAAATTTTAAAAAATGCGGGAATGATTCCACCAGAAATGGAACTACAAAAAGATATATTAAAAATAGAGGATCTAATTGCTTGCTGTTATGATGAAGAAGAGAGAAAGAGATTAGGAGAAGAGTTAACAGCAAAAACGCTTCGTTTTCAGCAGGTAATGGAAAAGAGAAAGATTAAAGATAGTTCAGCTTTTCGTATGTATCAAGACAAAGTATTTCGTAAATTACGCTAAGAGGGATAAGATGACTACATTTAAAACGATAGAAGAATTAGCGACCTATATCGAAGAACAACAATTGGTACTTCTGTTTATTAAAACGGAAAATTGTGGTGTTTGTGATGTTATGCTAAGAAAAGTAAATTGCGTATTAGAGAATTATGATTACGTAGAGAAAATAGAGATATTACTACAAGACATGCAGGAGATTGCGGGGCGATATGGAGTATTTACAGGGCCAACAATTTTATTATTTCATAATGGAAAAGAAATTCTTCGTGAATCACGCTTCATTTCACTTGAAAATCTAGAGAGAACCATTCAATTATTCGAGGAATAAGGGAGGCTTTTAAATGGAATTTATTATTGTCATACTATTATTTGTTGTAGTTGGAACAATCGTAACAGCAGTTCGATCGAACAAAAAGAAGGTAAATCTTACAAAACAAAATAACATTCATAATTCATCTAACAGCTCATCACCATTATTTTTCTTTGCTGGATCTGATAATGATAGCTCGCATGATGGCGGCTCACATGATTGTGGAGGATCTTTTGGGGGAGATAGCGGAGGAAGCTGCGGTGGCGGTGGTGATTGATAAAAATGCGCCTTATATAGGCGTATTTCTTTTTAAACAAACGTTTGATTAGTCGGCTTACATATGCATAAACACAGTTAAACAAACGTTTGTTTAATATTTTTAACATACTAAGGGGAATGGAAATGAAAAGGGAACCGAAAGTGAAAAATAAGGGGAAAGTAGTGTTATTTTTATTAGCTGCGGGAGGCGTATTTCTTGTTAAATTAGCATTTAAATTTGGAACCATACATATGATTCGAAATTGGTTTGAAAGTACGTTTTCTTAAATAAGGAATATAGCCTCTTGCGATAGAGGTTTTTGATTTGTTATTATTAGACTGAACGGTCGGTTTAAAGAGGTGTGAATATGAGAAGAAGCGCAGAAGAGATAAAGAAAGAAATTGCATATAAAGCAGAAAGTCTATTTTCACAGAAGGGCTACGCAGCTACATCTATGGAAGAGATTTGTGAAATTACAGAGCGAAGTAAAGGAAGTATTTATTATCACTTTAAAAGTAAAGAAGAATTATTTTTATTTGTAGTGAAACAGCATACGTATGATTGGATTGAAAAATGGAATGAAAAAGAGAAGTTGTATAGCACTAGTACTGAAAAACTATATGGTCTCGCCGAATATCATGTAGAGGACATACAGCAACCAATTTCAAATGCAATAGAGGAATTCTCTATGAGCCAAGTTGTAAGTAAAGAGATTCTGGATGAACTGTTAGCTTTAACTAGAGAATCATATGTTATGTTTGAGAAATTAATTGAAGTAGGTATAGAGTCTGGAGAGTTCCGTGAAGATAATACTCGTGATCTTATGTATATTGTAAATGGATTATTATCAGGACTTGGAGTGCTTTACTACGAATTAGATTATAAAGAGCTGAAACGTATTTATAAAAAGGCAATAGATGTATTGTTAAAAGGAATGGCAGCTGAATAATAGGTCAGTTGCTTTTCTTACAAAAAAAATTAGACCGAACGGTCGGTTTGTGAAAGGGGAATGAAAATGAACGCTTTATTTAAAAACCGAGCATTTATGCTCGTTATGGCGTCTGATATTTTACAACAATTTGCAATTTGGATCAGAAATATGGCTCTTTTGTATTTTATAATGGAGCGAACGAATAATGATCCAGTTTCTGTTTCGTTGTTATCAGTTATGGAATATGCACCTATTTTTATTTTCTCGTTTATCGGTGGTGCGCTAGCTGATCGCTGGAATCCGAAAAGAACAATGGTCGCTGGAGATGTATTAAGTGTACTGTCTATTATAGGAATTGTCTTGTTGTTAAAGCTGGATTATTGGCAGGCTATATTTTTTGCAACACTCATTTCCGCGATTGTAGGTCAGTTTTCTCAGCCCTCATCTTCGCGTATATTTAAGCGCTATGTAAAAGAAGGAGAGGTAGCAAATGCGATTGCATTTAACCAAACATTACAGTCATTATTTCTGATTTTTGGACCAGTGGTAGGATCGCTTGTGTATACACAACTTGGTTTATTTACATCACTATATAGCTTAATCATTTTATTTTTGTTATCTGCTATCGCCCTTTCATTCTTACCAAAATGGGTTGAAAAAGAGCAGGTGGCGAGAGACTCATTAAAAAATGATATAAAAGAAGGTTGGAAGTATGTTCTTCATACGAAAAATTTACGTATGATTACGATCACTTTTACAATTATGGGTTTAGCTGTTGGATTAACGAATCCATTAGAAGTATTCCTTGTAATTGAACGTTTAGGTATGGAAAAAGAAGCTGTTCAATATTTAGCGGCAGCTGACGGAATAGGTATGTTACTCGGTGGTATTGTTGCTGCAGTTTTCGCTTCAAAAGTGAATCCGAAAAAGATGTTTGTATTCGGTATGGGTATATTAGCCATTTCATTTTTAGTAGAAGGGCTATCTACATCATTTTGGATTACTAGTTTCATGAGATTTGGAACAGGTATTTGTTTAGCTTGTGTTAATATTGTTGTCGGTACGCTTATGATTCAACTTGTACCAGAAAATATGGTTGGAAGAGTAAATGGAACGATTTTACCACTGTTTATGGGGGCAATGCTAATTGGAACTTCATTAGCTGGAGGATTAAAGGAACTAACTTCACTAGTTACTGTGTTTTGTATAGCGATGGCACTTATTTTATTAGCGATAGGGCCAGTTGTACGTATGCAAATAAAGAAAGAAGATATCGCTAACAAAGAGGCACTAACAAATTCATTAGCTTCAAAATAACTATTGTAAGGGAGCAATATTGCTCCTTTTTTCTTTGAGGAACTTTTGACAACTATATGAGCCAATTATATACTGATGTTGTAAAAACGATTTTACAGGTTAGGAGCAATGGTGTGAAAAATCAAATCTATGAATTACGCACTGAAAATAATATTTCACAAGGCGCATTAGCTGATAAATGTAAGGTTTCTAGACAAACGATAAATGCAATTGAGAATAATAAATATGATCCAAGCTTAGCGTTAGCGTTCCGTTTAGCTGAAGTATTAGGAACAACTGTTGATAAATTATTTTTGTACAAGCAGTAGAGTCGTTCATTATAAGGCGCACCTTTAAAAATAAAAAAGATCCTCTTCTTATGAGAAGAGGATCTTTTCTTATAGCGTTTTAGTCTTTGGACTAGGTGGTGTAACGGATGTATTATTTTCTGGAACTCTAGTTAGTAAGAATCCTCCGATAATAAATAGAACAATAATACTAAGAACACCAGCGTTTGTTTTTCCTGTTAATTGCGTTGTAACACCGACTAATACCGGACCCATAATTGCGGCAAACTTCCCAAATATATTATAAAATCCGAAGAATTCATTAGCAGATTCTTTTGGTACTAGTTTTGCAAAGTATGAACGACTTAGTGCTTGAATACCACCTTGAGATGTAGCAACTAACATTGCTAAAATCCAAAAATCAAGTGTCGTTTTTAAAAAATAAGCATATGTGCAAATAATGATATAAATAATGATACCGACATATAGCATTTTTTTGCCAGTAAATGTTTCAGATAATTTTCCGTATAGTAAAGCAAATGGACAAGCGACAATTTGTGTTACAAATAATATGATTAATAGATTCGTTGCACTAATACCGAGATCGGTTCCGTAAGCGGTAGACATAGTAATAATTGTATCGACTCCGTCAATATAGAAAAAGTAAGCGATTAGAAACATAAATACAGTTTTATATTCTTTAATATTTTTAAAAGTATCAGCAAGACGTTTGAAGCTCATTCTAATAGGTCTTGGATGACGCTCAATATAGTGTGTTTGCTCTACGTTTTTTAGCATTGGAATTGTAAATAACCCCCACCAAAGAGCTGTTATTGCAAAGGAAATTTGACTAGCAATGCCGACCGATAAGGGAATAGTTCCTTTTTGAGAAAGAATAATAAGAGCGATACAACCGATAAAAGGAATTGTACTCCCGATATAACCTAATGCAAATCCTCTTGTAGAAATTCGGTCCATTCTATCTTCAGAAGTGACGTCTACTAAAAATGCATCATAGAAAATGTTTGCTCCAGCAAAGCCGATTAAGGCGAGCATATAGCACCCTAGCAATAAGTACCACTGAGAGGTTGGAACGACTGCTAACATACTTGTAAATACGATACCGAGTCCAAAGAAGAATGTGAAAAAACGTTTTTTAAATCCTTTATAATCAGCAACTGTGCCAAGAATAGGAGCAAGTATAGAAATTAAAAGTGTTGCGAATGAGTTTGCATATCCCCAATATGCTGTTGAAGTTGCCCCAGATAGTCCAGCTTCTTTTGCAGCTGCTTTAAAGTAAATTGGAAATAATGCAGTTGTAATGACGAGCGAGTATACAGAGTTCGCCCAATCGTATAATATCCAGCTTTTTTCTTGTCTGGACATTTTTTTCATATAATGTTCCCCCTTAAATTTGTTTTACTAACAGTGTACAAAAATAAAAATTATAAAAAGAGAAACAGTGATGAATTTTACATAACTTTTACATATATACACAGTTCTTTACAATTGGAGTAAATCCTCTACAATTGCTCCGTCTGTTTTACCTAAGTGTAAACCGAGTAGTCTAGAGATAGTTGGACCTTCATCAATAAGTCTCATATACGGGACGGTAAAGCCACTTTTTATTCCTTTCCCAGCAGCGATAAAAATTGTTTCATAGTTAGGTTTTGTTGGAGAGTATCCATGCGTACCAAATGTATATTTTTTACTAGGCGTAACATCTTTTTCAGTAATTTCTTTTATGAAATCTCCTGTATAGTTTTCAGTGAAATAATACCCTTCTCGTGCTTCTAACATGAATAAACAATTACCGTCTGCACCGCAGTCTTTGGCAGCTTCATCATGAAGTATAAATTCAATTCCGTTTTGTTTATTTTGAAGTAGGTCTTCAAGGAGTAGTTGTACCTCGCGAATTGTATCCGTATCATTTTTGTCCTTTACATATACATAGGCAGAGCCGTCGCAACTTTGGCAATAGGCTTTCCAGTCTACTAATTTTCCTTTTTTATTAAGAGATATAAGTCCTCTTTGATGGAATAGCACATTTAATTGGATGGATTTGTTTTCACTTAAAGCGCTATGATCACCAAGGGCAATAATTGTACTTTCTTCGTATAGGTCACTTTCTTTTAGTGCTTGAATAATTTTCCCTAGACGTTCGTCATGTCTCTGGATAGCAGCTATTGTTTCGTTAGATTCAAAGCCGTGATAGTGTCTTTGGGTGTCTAGATCGGTGAAATGTACAAACATGACATTAGGCTTTTTCGTCTGGATTGTATGGACAGCAGAGGCGAGGACGAAATCATCCAGCTCTGGTTGTGATAAACCATTTCTTATATGGCCGAAACGACGATTTAAATCTAATTGGTATAGTGGGCTACCGCTAAATAAGGAAACTAACACTTGATTTTGCCAAGGTCTATTGGGGAAAATTTCTGGTAAATTGTAATCGATGTTCGCTCTTCCAGTAACAGGCCATAGAAGGGCGGCTGTCGTTAAATTTGCTTTGCGCGCTTCATCATACAATGTTGTTCCTTTTATTGATTTTCGGTACCAATGCCAATCAGGTGATTCACGCCCTGGTTGAAGTAACGTATTGCTAACAACACCGTGCTTGTTAGGGTAATTACCAGTTACAATTGTTGAGTGGCTTGGATATGTTACAGAAGGATAAATTGGTTCTACTTTTTCGACAACCGTGCCCTTTTTTATTAGAGATTGGAAATGAGGTAGTTTTTGTAGTATAGGAAAATCTAAAGCTGATAAACAGTCGAATGATAAAATAATGACGTGGTTTGTTAATGCTTTATCCATAAAGTTCCCTCCTGATTATATAAAACCTATTCTTATATATTACTATTAATACCTAGTAATAAAAATATATTTTTAGGTGAAAATTCATTATTTATTTTCAGAAAAATTAAACATATAATTAAGTATAAGGGAATCTATGGAAGGAGGAAACACTATGGATTGGTTAGATGGATTTGGTATCTTTTACATCATTGGTGGAATTACGATTATCCTTGTATTTGCTATTTCATATTTACTAAAGAAACGGTTTCCAGACAAACAGTTCGATATTATATTTGCACTTAGTTTAATACTTCTTTGCTTAGCGTCCTTTCCCGTTACAATGATGGTTATTGGTGGGTGGGAAGGAATGGGATATGGATTTATTGGTTTCTTTGTCCTACTTGGTACACTTATCGGTATGATTGCACATCAACTTGTGAAAATTACGCGGAAAAGCTACGTATAAAACTGTAAAAAACGAAAAGAATATATAATAATAAGAAAATTAGCTATTGTTTTAAAAAAGAATTTGTATTATGATAATCAACAAATTTATTTCGTTATAACGATGAAAAAGGACTAGTACATGTTCAACCTTTTTAGCAGAGAGAGAATCCGCCAGGCTGAAAGATTCTTAAAAAGGCAATATGGAACCTGCCTTTGAGTTCTGCATATGCAGCGGGAATTTCCCGTTATCAAAAAGAGAGCATGCGCAATTTTTGTGCATGAATCAGGGTGGTAACGCCGGCAAAGCTCGGTCCCTATTTAGGGACGCGGGCTTTTTTGTATTTTCTAGAAGGAGGAAGACTGACTATGGCAAAAGAACAAGTGCAAGCCATTACGAAGATGGAAGAGGACTTTGCGCAGTGGTATACCGATATTGTAAAAAAAGCCGAACTTGTTGATTATTCAAGTGTAAAAGGGTGCATGATTTTACGTCCGTATGGTTATGCCTTATGGGAGAATATGCAGAAGGTGATGGATGAGAAGTTAAAAGAAACTGGCCATGAAAATGTATATATGCCAATGTTTATCCCAGAGAGTTTATTGCAAAAAGAGAAGGATCATGTTGAAGGATTTGCTCCTGAAGTAGCATGGGTTACGCATGGTGGAGATGAAAAGTTAGCGGAAAGACTTTGTGTACGTCCTACATCTGAAACTTTATTCTGTGAGCACTTTTCAAAAATTGTGCAATCCTATAATGATTTGCCAAAGTTATATAATCAGTGGTGTTCAGTAGTTCGTTGGGAGAAGACAACTAGGCCGTTCCTTCGTACGACTGAATTTTTATGGCAAGAGGGTCATACAATCCATGAAACGGCAGAAGAATCGCAGGCTGAAACATTAAATATTTTAAACTTATATGCTTCTTTCTGTGAGGATTATTTAGCAATACCAGTTATTAAAGGACAAAAAACAGAAAAAGAGAAGTTTGCTGGAGCAAAGGCAACTTATACAATTGAAAGTTTAATGCATGATGGAAAAGCACTTCAAACAGGAACCTCTCATAACTTTGGGACGAATTTCTCAGAAGCATTTGATATTAAGTTTTTAGATCGTAACGGTAAGTGGCAATATGTGCACCAAACATCTTGGGGTGTATCAACAAGAATGATAGGCGGGCTAATAATGGTTCATAGTGATAATAATGGACTTGTAATGCCACCAAAAGTCGCTCCAGTGCAAGTTGTTATTGTACCAATTGCTCAGCATAAAGAAGGAGTTTTAGCAAAAGCAATAGAGTTACAAGCACATATTCAAAAGGTTGCACGAGTAAAAATAGATGCTAGTAATAAAACACCAGGCTGGAAATTTAATGAGTATGAAATGAAGGGGATTCCAATTCGATTAGAAGTTGGCCCTAAAGATATTGAAAAGAATCAAGTTGTACTTGTAAGAAGAGATACGAAGGAAAAAGAGTTTGTACCAATGGATCAATTAGAAGAACGTATTCCAGCATTACTTGAAGAAATTCATATTGCTTTATTTAATAAAGCAAAAGCATTTCGCGATGAGAATACGTATGTTGCGACAAATTTCGAAGAGATGAAAAAAATAGCTGACGAAAAGCAAGGCTTTATTAAGGCAATGTGGTGCGGGGAATTAGCTTGTGAAGAAAAACTAAAAGAAGAAGTTGGAGTATCTTCACGTTGTATGCCTTTTGAGCAAGAGCATTTAGCTGAAGAATGCATTTGTTGTGGTAAAGAAGCTAAACAAATGGTGTATTGGGGAAAAGCGTATTAATACTTTTTCTGATAGGTGATAAAAAGGACTTTGGGCTGCATAATAAAATATAATCCAAAGTCCTTTTTAGTTTTATACTGTATTTCATGTATTCTTTTGATGGAAGGATGCTGCTCTTATTTTACGTTTTTACGACGAATAAACAGTAACATACCAATTAGGAATGTTGAAAGACCCATTAAAATAGATATAGGGTAATGCGTTGCAGTATTAGGTAATTTATCACCTTGTTTTTTTGTATTATCTTTTACATTATCCCCTTGAGAACCTTTGCCCTCCTCAGAATTGCTATCGCCTTTAACACGATTGCCTTGAGAGCCATTACCACCTTGAGAACTGCTATCACCTTTAACACGATTGCCTTGAGAGCCATTACCACCTTGAGAACTGCTATCACCTTTAACACGATTGCCACCTTGAGAGCCATTACCGCCGTGTGAGCCACTGCCACCAGAACCACTATCGTCCTGAGAACCGTTATTTCCTGGAGGTTTATTATTATCCTTTGAGTTTCCTTCTGCAAAATGATCGCTATTTTGTACAATAGCGTTTGTTAATGGTTGGAAGTTTTCAGTTGCAGCATTACCGATATTTAAACCGCTAAAAAAAGATAGAGAGAGTGTTGATGCTAAAATGAAGATTTTCGTCATGGTTTTCCTCCTAAGAAATGAATGTTCCATCTAAAATACATCCCTTTGTAATATTTCTTAGGAAAAAGAGTTTTATGCAAAAAAAACTATATATAGAAAAAGGTGGTGTATTTGTCAAAGCAGAAAAGAGTTAATGTAGATTTCCTACAAATAATAGAGGTGGAGAATTTACATTCATAACGGTAGAGGAAGTGGCAGTAGATGAAAGAGTATATAGCGTTTGATATTGGCGGTACGCAAATTAAGTATGGTATTGTTTCAGAAATAGGGAGAGTATTAAAGCATAAAACAGTTGCAACAGAAATTCATTTAGGCGGAGAACAAATTATTCAAAAACTTATATATGTATCCAAAGAAATAATGAATGAACATACTATTGCAGGAATTGGTATTAGCACTGCGGGAATTGTTGATATTAATAAAGGAATTGTGATGGGAGGTGCCGATCATATTCCGGGATATAGTACTATTCCTATTATTGATAGATTGCAAGAGATATTAAAAGTTCCAGTATCGATTGACAATGATGTGAATTGTGCAGCGTTTGGAGAAAAGTGGAATGGTAGTGGAAGAGAGAAAAAGAACTTTATTATGCTCACCATTGGAACAGGAGTTGGGGGAGCAATTTTTATAGATGGAGAATTGCACCGAGGACATTCATTTAGTGCTGGTGAATGGGGGAATATGCTAATAGAAGGAAAAACGTTTGAAGAGGTTGCTTCGATTTCAGGATTAATTCGGCTTGTAAGAAAATATAAAGGCAAAGGCGAGTGGAATGGGAAAAGAATTTTCGAGTTGTATGATAAAGGAGATCGGGAAGTTGCTCAAGCAGTTGGGATCTTCTTTAAACATTTGGCAATCGGAATTAGTAATCTTGCTTATATTTTTAATCCAGAAACGATTATTATTGGTGGAGGAATTACCGATAGAGGAAATGAGTTTTTAAAAGAAGTAAAAGAAGAAATCAGTAAATACTTAAATCAAGAGATTTATAATAATTGTGAGATTGAACTTGCACAAAACGGTAATTGTGCAGGAATGATTGGTGCTATTTACCACTTCTTACATCATCATAAGTAAATTATATGAATGTTTTCATATAACTGAGAATTTATCCTTTTTATCGCTAGGTAAATAATGCTACAATATAAGAGAAGAATACAATATTTTCCGATTTGGAAAATGCTTTGTAGAAAGGGAGAAACTTCATGCCTATTATTTTAGAAAAAGGTCAAAAGATCGATTTAACGAAAGGACAACCAAAAGTAGCAAAACTACAGGTTGGCTTAGGCTGGGATCCAATTGGGCAATCAGGTGGATTTCTGTCTTCATTATTTGGAAGTAAACCAAATGTAGATTGTGATGCATCTGTTGTTATGTTAGAAGGAGATCGTTTTTTAAACAAAAATGATTTAGTTTACTTCGGAAATAAACTTTCTACTTGTGGTAGTATTATTCATTCAGGAGATAATTTAACAGGTGAAGGCGCTGGTGATGACGAAACAATTTTCGTAGAATTACATAAAGTTCCGAGCCGTATTAATCGTTTAGTATTCGTTGTAAATATTTATGACTGTGTAAATCGTCGTCAAGATTTCGGGATGATTCGTAATGCATATATTCGTATTCAAAACCCGCAAACTGGTGAAGAATTAGCACGCTATAATTTATCGGATAATTATGCTGGCAAAACGACTCTAATTGCAGGTGAAATGTATCGTCACGGAAGTGAATGGAAGTTTTCAGCAGTTGGAGAAGGCACGCAAGATAAAAACTTAAGTGAGATTGTATCACGTTATCAATAAAATAACCGAGGAGGAATTGTATATGGCATCAATTTCATTGAAAAAGGGACAAAAGGTAGACTTAACAAAAACGAATCCAGGTCTTTCGAAAGTTCTTGTAGGACTTGGTTGGGACACGAATCGTTATGACGGACAAAACGATTTCGACTTAGATGTTAGTATTTTCTTAGTAGGTGCGAATGGTAAAGTTTCAGGAGCTGAAGATTTCGTTTTCTATAATAATCCAAAAGGTGCGAATGGTGCTGTAGAGCATTTAGGAGATAACCGCACTGGTGAAGGTGAAGGCGATGACGAAGCGATTAAAGTAGATTTGAAAAATGTTCCTGCTCACATCGAACGTATTTGTTTCACAATTACAATTTATGATGGAGAAGGCCGTAGCCAAAACTTCGGACAAGTTTCTAATTCTTTCGTACGTATTCTCGACGAAGAAAAGAATGCAGAATTAATTCGTTACGATTTAGGAGAAGATTTCTCTATTGAAACAGCCGTAGTAGTAGGTGAATTATATCGTCATGCAGGTGACTGGAAATTCAATGCAATCGGAAGTGGATTCCAAGGTGGATTAGCGTCTCTATGTAATAACTTTGGTTTAGATGTAGAGTAATAGATTTGATTTGTATATCCATCGGTGAAATGTATGTTTACTGATGGATATATTTTTAAAGATAAAAATATAGAGGTGAATATAGATGGTTATTCAATTACAAAAAGGCCAGAAAATCGATTTAGGTAAGACAAGCCCTGGTTTAACAAAAGCAGTAATTGGTCTTGGATGGGATATTAAATCTTATGACGGCGGAGCCGATTTCGATTTAGATGCATCTGCCTTTTTATTAGATGCAAACGGAAAATGTACGAAGGAAACTGATTTTATCTTCTATAATAATTTACAGTCTCCTTGTGGATCTGTTTTACATACAGGAGATAACCGTACAGGTGAAGGTGAAGGTGACGATGAGCAACTTGTTGTAGATTTGAAGAAAGTTCCAGCAGATGTGCACAGAATTGCTATTACAGTTACGATTTATGATGCGGAAGGCCGTAGTCAAAACTTTGGACAAGTAGGAAATGCGTTTGTTCGTTTAGCGAATGAAGAGACGAATGAAGAAGTTCTTCGTTTTGATTTAGGGGAAGATTTCTCCATCGAAACAGCAGTTGTCTTTTGTGAATTATACCGTCATAATGGACAGTGGAAGTTTAATGCAGTAGGAAGTGGATTCCAAGGTGGTTTAGGTGCGCTTGTAAGAGCGTATGGCTTGGATGCATAGAAAGGAAACGATATTCGTTTCCTTTTTTTGACCTTTCTATAAATCTAGCAAAGAATAGGGGATAAAGGTAAGATGAGTATTTTGCAAGGAATCCTTGATACGTATGCTCAGTTTTTCGACTTGGACATGTGGATTAAAGTGTTGCAAGATCCAGTATCTTGGGGATTAATTGGTACACTTGTTGTACTTGAAGGGTTGTTATCTGCTGATAACGCACTTGTGTTAGCAGTAATGGTAAAACACCTTCCTGAAGAGAAACGTAAAAAAGCATTATTCTATGGACTTATTGGAGCTTATATATTCCGCTTTATTGCAATTGGAATTGGAATGTTCTTAATTAAATTATGGTGGGTAAAACTTCTTGGTGCACTTTACCTTGCTTGGTTATCAGTAAAATACTTTATTGATAAGCGTAAAGGTGCAGGTGAAGAAGAGGAAGCTCATGGTATGAACCAAAACAGTATTTTCTTCAGAATGTTCGGTGTCTTCTGGGGAACAGTTGCAATGGTCGAATTAATGGATATCGCATTCTCTGTAGATAGTGTACTTGCTGCATTTGGTGTATCTAATGAAGTTTGGATTTTATTATTAGGCGGAATGCTAGGTATTTTAATGATGCGTGGTATTGCCGGTGTATTCTTGAAATTGTTAGAGCGTATTCCAGAGCTTGAAACGACAGCATACATTTTAATCTTAATTATTGCATCGAAAATGTTACTGTCTTTAATCGAGATTGAGATTAGTCATACACTATTCTTTATTATTTTAGTTGTAGCATTTGGAGCAACATTTATAATTCACTACATGAAGAATTCTGGACAAGCTAAAGAAGAAGTTGCAGCTACTAAAGAAGACAATAAATAATTGAAATGGGTTTGCTCGTTTTGTGAGCGCCCATTTTTTATAACCAAAAATAGTTTATAATAGAAGAAGGACTTAGAAAAAACGTAAATGTTTTTGGAGGTGAACTGTTGTGTTTTCACGTTTTACACTTCAACCATATGCATTAAAAGATGAATCAGATTTAAAGCAATTTGAAACGCTTTTAGAAAAACGTCCACAATATGAACTGACAGAGAATGAGATGAAATTTAGTTATATAGCATGTCGAATCCTTGGCGTTCCTAATGATGTAGATGAATATTTTAATGAACTGTTTGATTATAGTGAAGCGAAAGGAATCGAAGTTTTACACGAACAAAATTTAAACAAAGTGATTGATTCGGAAAAGCTTCGTCATATTCAAGAAGTGTTCGGATTACATCAAGAAGCACCAAATGGTCTGACAGTAAATAGGTTAGTTGCACACTTATCTGGGAAACAACTTTTACCGAAAGTAGACAATCCTGATTTACAGCATTACATACATACGACGTTTATTTCACTATTGAAATTATATGAGAAACAACATAATCAGTCGTTAAAGACAGAAGGCTTCCGTCGTTTCTTAATCGACATAATTAAACTAAGCGAAAATTACGTAGCGAAGTGGTTCTCTACAATTAACTATAAGAAACAAATGCCGCGTATCGTTTGGTATGGTGATGCACAGGAAAGCCGTATATATTTCTTATACTTTCTTATTATGCTCGGTTGTGATGTGCTTTATTATCATCCAGAAGGAAAAGATGGATTTGAGAATGTCGATGAAGAGGGAAGGACCTTTATTGTGTCTCATCCAGGCCGTATTTCTCTTGAACCATTTCCAGATCGCCGCCGCGAGCGTGTGGCAACAGTAGCGTATCAAGCTTCAAAAGAAATTGAGCAAGTACTTCACCACGATAATTCACTGCTGTACAAGCCGTGGCAATTCCGTTCCTATACGCCTGTAGCTCGTACACTAAAAACAACATATGATGAACTCTTTTTAATTACGAAAGAAAAGGCGTTTGTACGTCCGACATTCTTTGTTGAAAATAAACACATTTATATCCCTTCTTTATTTGCGAAAATATCAGGTGTTTCAAAGAATGATAAAGAGTATTTTCAACGATTAAAGGCTGTTACATCATTTGATAATAGTTTATTAATTAATACATTCCCGTTTACGAAAGAACAAAAAGCAAATTTCCAATATCATTACCGAGATGCATTAGACCGTGGGGGGAAATTACATCCTGATTTAATTATGAATAGCCATTGGTGGCCGCATAAGCGTTTACCGGAAGGTTTACAACATGGGATTGCAGAAGCGATTATCCATACGTGTGAAAGTGAAATGTGCAAACCAATTGCGAAAGAGACGAAACAAGATGTAGCGCTATATGTTTTCGCGCAACTTTCTCAAATACCACCGAATATTTTAGAACAGCTTGAGAAATTTGATTATTCACAAGATGTACCGAAAATTGTTATATTTAATAATGAGAAGAGTGGAGAGTTAACTCGTTCTGATGCTGTTTTATTACTATTTTTAAATCAAATTGGAGTAGATGTATTCCATTTCAATCCAACGGGAAGAAACGATATTGAACCGTATATTGAAGCGGGGGCATTTGATTCCCATTGGCTTGAAGAGGTTAATTTCGATCTTGAGTTTCATGGTTCATCAGCTTATAAAAATTTATCACAAACAATAAAAGGACTATTTCGTCCATTTTTATAAGGAAAGGGAGAATACTATATGAATAACCCAGTCGTACTAGATCCGAAAACAGAATTAAATGAGCAAACAGCACAAGATGTTCGCTTACAACTTAGAAAAGATGCGGATGTACAACGTATTTATAATGCGGTAGATATTAAAGATCAATTAGAATTAATTGAACTTGGAAAAGAACCTTCTATGGAAATTTCACGTTTTGCTGATCAAATTTTACATACAATGTCATTATCAAAGATAGAAGATTCTGGTGAATTATTAAAACAGCTTGGTAAAATTATGGACAGATTTGATAGCAAAGACTTTGCGGAAGAGAAAAGTGGTTTCTTCTCACGTATGTTCAAAAAAGCGGATAAAATGATAGAACAAATTTTTAGCAAGTATCAAACGATGGGCCGTGAAATTGATAAAGTATATGTGGAAATTACGAAGTACCAAGATGAGATGAAAAAATCAATTGGTACGTTAGATGGCTTGTATGAGCAAAACTTAAAATATTATTTAGACTTAGAGAAGTACGTAGTAGCAGGAGAAATGCTATTAGAGCGTTTAAATACAGAATTAGTTCCGATGTATGAAGAGCGTGTGCGTAATAATGATCAATTAGCAGGTATTGAATTAGAGTCGCTTAAAAACTCTGTTGAAATTTTAGAGCAACGTATTGATGATTTAGAAAAAGCACGTATGGTTGCGTTACTTACAGCACCACAAATTCGTATGATTCAACGTGGTAATAATAAATTAATTGGTAAAATTAATACAGCATTTATTACAACGATTCCTATTTTTAAAAATGGTATCATTCAAGCGGTAAATGCGAAGCGTCAAAAGCTTGTTGCAGATTCTATGGCTGAACTGGATCGCCGTACAAATGAATTACTTAAGAAAAATGCACAAAATATCGCAACGCAAAGTGTAGAAGTAGCAAGATTATCAGGTTCTTCTAGTATTAAGATGGAAACGCTTGAGGAAACTTGGAACATTATTTCAAGAGGTATGCAAGAAACACAACAAATTGAAGAGCAAAACAAACGTGAGCGTGAAGAAAGCCGCAAACGTATGGCTACATTAACTGAGAACATTAAAAAAGAATTACAAGGGTAAATGAAAAGGCAATGAGGACTATTCCTCATTGCCTTTTAGTTTCTCTTCACTAATTTAATAATCTCATTCACAACAAGTGGAATGATACTTAATAAGAGAACAAATCCCCAATCTCGCATCGTTAATGCATGTACACCGAATATATTTGCAAGAGGTGGGATAGAGATGATACAAACTTGCATTAAAATACCGATAAGAAGAGAGAAGACTAAATATTTATTTGTAAATACCCAAATTGAAAAAATGGATTTCGTTCTTGAACGCAAGTTAAATGAATGAACGAGCTGAGAAAAACTAAGAACGACAAATGCCATCGTTTGAGCGTGTAATAGAGCATCTTCATCAATTCGCTCTGGGAAAAGAGGGAATAAATTTGTATCTCCAGTATAGAATTTTGCTCCGGCGATAAAAGCTATTAGCGTTAAAAGTCCAATGATAACTCCATTGAAAATCAGGAAAGGAACGCTGCCACTAAATAAGCTTTCTTTCGCATGTCGTGGTTTTTCCTTCATCACATCTGGATCTTCAGGATCAACCCCAAGTGATAATGCAGGCAGTGTATCTGTAATTAAATTCACCCACAAAATATGAATAGGTCGTAGTGGTGTTGCCCAGCCGAGTAAAATCGCTAAAAATAAAGCGATAATTTCTCCGAAGTTACAAGAGAGTAGAAAGAGAATTGATTTTTTTATGTTACGATAAATATTTCTACCTTCTTCAACGGCTTTCACAATAGATGAGAAATTATCATCTGTTAACACGACATCTGCTGCCCCTTTTGCAACGTCTGTTCCTGTAATGCCCATCGCTACGCCAACATCTGCTTGTTTTAAAGATGGAGCGTCATTGACGCCATCACCAGTCATAGAAACGATATTTCCTTTCGCGCGTAATGCCTTTACAATTTTCACTTTATGCTCTGGAGAGACCCTCGCGAATACATTCAAGTGATTAATTTTGCTTGCTAGCTCTGTATCTGAAATGTTATCTAATTCAGTTCCAATCATAATTTCAGATATTTCTTCAGCAATACCAAGTTCTTTGGCAATCGCAAAGGCGGTATCTTTATGATCTCCAGTAATCATAACTGTGCGAATACCGGCTTTTTTACATTCTGTAATGGAATCTTTTACTTCAGTTCGCGGTGGATCAATCATACCGACAAGACCAATAAAGATGAGGTTTTCTTCGAGATGATCTATATCCACATTGCTTGAATTGTATTGTTTAAATGCGAATGAAAGCACTCTTAAAGCTTCTCGAGACATTGCCCCAGCAGCTTCTAATATTTGATTTTTATCAGCCTCTGTTAGATCCTCTATTTTACCGTTTTTAAATATGTGGGTACATCTAGGTAAGAGCTTATCGATAGCGCCTTTCGTCATGCTATAGTAGCTTTCATCGTATGTATGCACGGTTGACATCATTTTACGATCTGAATCGAAAGGTACTTCGTTAACACGTTCATGTATTTTTTCTAAATAATCTTTTTGCATGTTAAAAGTGGTTCCAGCAACGAGAAGTGCAATTTCAGTCGGGTCTCCCGTTTGTGATTCTTTATTATAAGACGCATCATTACATAGCACCATATTTTCTAACAATAGACGTTGCGCATCATTATTTACATTTAAACTTTCTAAGCGATCGTATGTGTTATCACTATAAAAGTGAGTAACGGTCATTTTATTTTGCGTTAACGTACCTGTTTTATCTGAACAAATAATTGTGACAGAACCGAGGGCTTCAACAGCTGGTAGTTTGCGAATGATAACGTTTTGTTTAATCATACGTTGCACACCAATTGCAAGAACGATGGAAACGATAGCTGGCAAGCCTTCTGGAATAGCTGCAACGGCTAAACTAATAGCAGTCATAAACATTTCTAACGTATCCCGGCCTTGTAAAAAACCGATGAGGAACATAATGATACAAATAGCTACAGCGACAAAGCCTAAATATTTTCCGACTTGTGCTAAGCTTTTTTGAAGTGGTGTCATATCATCGTCTGCTTCATGTAAAAGGGTAGCAATCTTACCAATTTGTGAGTTCATTCCAGTTTCAACAGCAACACCGACGCCTCTTCCGTATGTTACAAGAGTAGACATAAAGGCCATGTTTTTTTGATCGCCGAGTGGTACTTGTTCATCACTTTGCATGGAAGGGTGGTAGATTGCCTCTTTATCAACAGGGACAGATTCACCAGTTAGAGCAGATTCTTCAACTTTTAAATTTGCGGTTTCAATAAGGCGTAAATCGCATGGGATATATCGTCCGGCATCGAGCATAACGATATCCCCTGGAACGACGTGTTCAGATGGAATTTCTTTTAGTTCACCATGTCTCTTGACGATAGCTTTAGGTGTTGCCATCTTTTTTAGTGCCTCTAAAGCTTGTTCTGCTTTAGATTCTTGGACAACACCGATAACAGCATTTAAAACTACAACAAGCGCGATAATACTGGCATCCGCCCATTCACCTACAAAGGCAGAAATAAGGGCAGCAATAATAAGGACATATACGAGGACGTCATTAATTTGGGCGAAAATACGCTGCCATAAAGTGCGTTTTTGTTTTGTAGCTAATTCATTAGAACCGTATTGCTTTAAACGTTCACTTACAATTTCATCTGTTAAACCGTGTTGTTCGTTTGTTTCTAGGTCAATTAATGTTTGATCTTTCGTCTTACTGTACCAATTGCTCATAAGTAAGCACCTCCAGTAAAAACAGTTAGCAATGGTAGTGTTGCTATTATTTGTGAGTAGTATGTATGGAGAAAAAATCTAAGATGAGGTTCTACTTCTATTGTACAATATTTTACAGTTGGTTGAGGGAAAGAGATGAGTTGTCATGAATTTGTTGGAAATAAAAAAGAGCCTCATATAAGAGAGGCTTTTTTACTTTTTAATTAATGTACCTAATTCTTCTGTAATAGCTTGCATTTCACTAATGCTGAATGTTTCACGTTTCATAACATGATCATAAATGTCACGTAAATCTTCGTACATTTCTTCGTTAAAACTAGCAGCTCTCATCGCTCCAGCATTAACCATACGTAATTTTTCTTTAATAGCTTCGACCATATATTCAACGTTTTCTTCTGACTTTACGGATAAATCCACCGAAGTGTCCCCCTTTAAAATAACATAAGGCTATCTTAACATTTTTTATCATTTTCGTTAATGAATCTTTTCAATCCCATTAAATTAGTAGGGATTTCCTTTATATTTAATAATTGGTTGTTTATACTATAAGTATATATTAAGAAATGCACCAAGAAGGGAAGAAACAAAAGTATGGTTCAAGTATTGTTTGTTTGTCTTGGGAACATTTGCCGTTCTCCGATGGCAGAAGCGATTTTTCGAAATCTTGTCGTAAAAGAGGGACTTGAAGAGAAAATTGTCATTGATTCTGCAGGAACTGGAGATTGGCATGTTGGCCATCCGCCACATAAAGGAACACAAAAAATTTTAAAAGAAAATGCAGTCACTTTTGAAGGAATTAAAGCAAGGCAAGTAGAAAAAGAAGACTTAACAAAGTTTGATTATATTATTGCCATGGACAACAAGAATATAGCAGATTTAAAAAGTTTAGGTAAAACTGGAGGCTATATTGGTAGGCTGTCCGACTTTGTTCCAGACGGTGGCTGGACAGACGTTCCTGACCCTTACTATACAGGGAATTTCCAAGAAGTATATGACCTTGTAACAGAAGGGTGTGCAAAGCTATTAGCTTTCATTCGAAATGAACAAGGAATATGAGGAAGCTTAGAAAGAAATACTTTCTAACATAAGAAATGAAAGGGTGAAGGAATATGGCAAAGAAAAATAATATTGCTCGAAACATTGCGATTGGTGTAGCGGCAGGTGTAGCTGTATCCATGTTAAAGAAAGAAAACCGTGAAAAAGTAAAAAATACAGCAGAAAAAGCAAAAACAAAGATGATTGAAATTGGTGAAAATGCAAAGATCAAAGAAAAAGTGCAAACTGTTACAGATAAAGGACGCGAACTTGCTGATTTCAATGTGGTAAAAGCGAAAGTAGCAGAAATTAAAAAATTAACGCCATCTGTTGTAGAGACGTTAAAAGAAACGAAAGAAATTTTTAGTAAGAAAAAAGTTGAGCCAGAAGAAAAGCCAGAAACGATTGAAATTCAAGCTGTATCTCCAAAGGTAGATGAGCTGAAAGCAGAAGAAGAGCCAGTAGTTGCTGAAGATGGTGGTATGAAAGAAGCGCGTGAATTATTTATGAAAGACTCAAATGCAGTGGAAAAAAAAACTGAAGCGTACATTGAGTTAAAGCAAGATAAAGAAGAGAAGAAAAGCGTTTAAACATATATGAGAAAAATTTTAGAAAAGGTGAGAAGAAATCGTACTTATTCGTTTGGTAAAGATTTATATGACCGGACGATGCGCGATGATGTAGCGGGCTTGGCAGCACAGCTCGCTTATTTCTTCTTGCTTGCAATTTTTCCTGGGCTCGTTTTCTTAATTACGCTTCTTGGATTTATTCCCATTCAAACAGAGGATGTGCTTAGTTTATTAGAGGTTTATGTACCAGATGATGCAATGAACTTAATTGAGGTAAATGTAGATAAAGTTGTAAACCAGCAAAATGGTGGTTTATTATCATTTGGTTTATTATCCATGTTATGGTTTGCCTCAAATGGTGTTACTGCGGTTATGAATGCTTTTAACCGCGCTTATGACGTGAAGGAAACACGTTCTTTTATTACAACAAGAGCGTTATCAATTGTGTTTACATTAGCCATTATTTTTATGATTGTCTTTGCGTTAATTGTTCCGGTATTCGGACAAGTTATTGGAGCAGCAGTGTTTAAAGCACTCGGTTTATCAGATAGTTTTTCTTTCGTGTGGAGCATTACACGATTAGTAGCGAGTTTCTTCGTGCTATTTGCTTTGTTTAGTTTCTTATATACATTTGCCCCAGATCGAAAGTTAAAAAGAAGAGAAGTTATTTCAGGGGCGTTATTTGCTACTGTAGGATGGATTGTGGTATCGTACTCATTTGCTTATTATGTAGATAAGTTCGCGAATTACGCCAATACATATGGTGGTCTCGGTGGTATCATTATTTTAATGTTATGGTTTTACTTAACTGGATGGGTAATTTTACTTGGCGGTGAAATTAATGGTTTACTCCACCATTATAGAACCGGTGACAATAATTCCCGTAATGAATAATGAGCTCTTGTTCCATAATAAAAAGGAACAGGGGGGATATTTCATGAGTAATAATAAAAAGAACCATAACAATAAAAGTAATAATAAACAAAAGAGCAGTTCGCATCCAAAGCATAAAACGAGTAGCAGTGCGAACGGTCATAATAGCTATCATTAAAAAAAACGGGTCCTCTATGAGGGACCCGTTTTATTTGCTGCCTTTTAATAATCGTAAGCCATTCAAAATGACAAGAATCGTACTTCCTTCATGGCCAATAACACCGAATGGAAGAGCTAAAAATTGCAAGAAGTTTGAACAAATTAGCATGGCAATAACGGCTAGCGAAAAGATTACGTTTTGCTTCACAATACGGTTCATTCGTTTTGATAAACGAATTGCTTGGGAAAGACGAGATAGTTCGTTCTTCATCAGTACAACATCCGCAGTTTCTAAAGCTACATCTGTTCCTTCTCCCATTGCGACACCAATGCTAGCAGTAGCTAGTGCAGGTGCATCATTTATACCGTCTCCGACCATTGCTACTGTACCGTATTTTTCTTTTAACTTTTTAATCGTTTCAACTTTTGTTTCTGGTAAACATGATGCGTAATATTCCTTTATATTACTTTCAGAGGCAATTGCTTTTGCCGTTTCTTCATTATCTCCAGTAATCATAATTGCTTCGACACCAATGCTTTGTAATTCACGAATAGCAGCTATTGTTTCTTGGCGAAGCGTATCTTTTAAAGCGATAAGTCCAAGAATGCCTCCCTCATCACTAATATAAACGACAGTTTTACCTTCCTTTTCAAGTGAGGCAGAAATACCATTATGAAATGTTTTTGTTTCTTCACCGATAAAATCAGCTTTACCTATTTTATAAGCGTTGTTTTCGAATATTCCTTTTAGCCCAAAACCAGTTACATCTTCAACCTTTTCAGGTTTTTTTAATGTAATGTCGTACGCATGTTGTGCATATTTAACAATAGATTCAGCCAAAGGATGTGTAGAGTGACTTTCAATGGATGCTGTAATAGAAAGTACTTCTTTTTCTGTTATATTTTCTCGAACATATACATCTGTTACGGTAGGTTTACCTTCCGTTAATGTACCTGTTTTATCAAAGGCGATT
This sequence comes from Bacillus sp. B2-WWTP-C-10-Post-4, assembly GCF_009183805.1. Taxonomy (NCBI): domain Bacteria; kingdom Bacillati; phylum Bacillota; class Bacilli; order Caryophanales; family Bacillaceae; genus Bacillus; species Bacillus sp. B2-WWTP-C-10-Post-4. The sequence goes on from NZ_WEII01000005.1 coordinate 120,590, forward strand.
GCTCTTACTGAAGCGAGGCGTTCTAAATGTATGCCACCTTTAAAGAGAATTCCATTTCTTGCTCCGTTAGAAATTGCAGATAACGTTGCTGGTGTAATGGCAGCAACGAGTGCACAAGGAGATGCGACTACAAGTAAGATCATAGCGCGATAAAACGTTTCATTCCAGCTCCAGTCAAGTAAGAAATGAGGAACGAACATCATAAGCGCAACAACGAGTAGTACACCTTTTACGTATGTTCCTTCAAACTTTTCGATGAATAGTTGTGATGGTGATTTTTCACTTTGTGCACTTTGGACGAGACGGATAATCTTTTGGAATAATGTTTGATCGCTCGGCTTCGTAATTTTAATTTCGATAGCACCACGTAAATTTACAGTACCTGCAAATACTTCATCGCCATGTCTTTTCTCATTTGGAATAGGTTCTCCCGTGATTGCTGCTTCATCGATATTTGTTTCACCGTTATGAATCGTACCGTCAGCAGGAACACGTTCACCTGGTTTAATTAAAATAATGTCGTTAATTTGTAACTCTCCAACAGGAACACGTTCCTCAGTTCCGTTGGAAATGCGTAATGCTTCTTCGGGTTGTAAGTCAAGAAGAGCGGAAATTTCTTTTTGGCTCTTACTTAATGTATAAGATTCCATAGCACCGCTGAGCGCGAAGATAAAGATTAAGATAGCCCCTTCTGCCCAGTAGCCAATAATTGCAGCACCAATAGCTGCAAAGAGCATTAGCATTTCAACATTTAGCTCTTTTTCTTCAATCGTATCTTCAATGCCTTCTTTCGCTTTTGCATATCCACCAACTATATAAGCAAGGATATAGCAAGTAATACCTACATTCATTACATCGTTCTTTGTGAATAACCAGCCAACTAAAATAAAAATACCAGATGCTACTGCAAATACAAGTTCATAATGTTTTTTTAATGTGTCCCATAAAGAGGGATGAGAAATTGGTTCTTTTGACTGTAACGTTTTTACTTCTGAGTTCATTACTACCCGCTCCTTCCGCATTCTTATTGAGAAAAATAATCAAAATCGAAACCCCTATAAAACGACGAAAGCTGCCATCCATAATGGATAGCAGCATTTCTGTTGAATCTGTTTTTAATAGTTCTTATGTTGTAATTATTCTATAGTATATCATATGTTTTTATGAGATGGTACGGTTTTGTTTCAAGTATAAACGGAAAACTTGTGTTTTCGCAACTCCTCTGGTATATATGAATATTGTTCATAAAAAGATCGGAAAGGAAGACAACAAGTGAAGACAGAGAAAATTTTTACCCATCCGATTGGCGTATTTATTGCTGCAATAGTAGCAACTTTTTTATGGGGAAGCGCATTTCCTTTTATTAAATTAAGTTATGTTGAACTTGGAATTCAACCACAAGAAGTTGGAGAGCAAATATTATTTGCCGGTTATCGTTTCTTTTTATCTGGAGTCATGCTCTTATTATTCTTTAAAGTGTTAGGAAAAGATATGAGCTTCAAAAAAGGAACAGGGAAACAGTTAATACAAATTGGTTTATTCCAAACGTTTCTTCAATATATCTGTTTTTACATTGGAATGAGTTATAGTTCAGGAATTGAAGGAGCTATCATTTCAGGAACATCATCATTCTTTCAAATTTTACTCGCCCATTTTTTATATAAAGATGATGCTCTCAATATGAGAAAATTAATTGGGGTATCTATTGGTTTTTGTGGCGTCATTTTAGTAAATGTGCCGAGTGATGGTAGCTTATCATTTCATTTTGGGATCGGAAGCTTATTACTTCTTAGTGCAGCAATGCTGTATTCATATGGAAACATATTAGCAAAAGAAGGTAGTAAAACATTAGATATTGGTTATATGACAGCATACCAAATGATTTTTGGTTCTACAGGATTATTATGTATAGGGGCTTTACAAGTTGGAGTCATGCCATTTACATTTAGTCTACATGCACTACTTATGCTAATTTATTTATCTTTCTTATCTGCAGCTGGTTTTTGCATTTGGAATACAATTATGAAGTATAACAAGGTTGGAAAAGTATCTATGTATATGTTCTTTATACCCGTATTTGGTGTGTTATTATCGAGCATGATTTTAGGTGAAGCAATTCATTCATTTGTGCTACTCGGTTTAGCATGTGTAGCCGCGGGAATCATTGTGGTAAATAGGACACCAGCTAAGCAAAAAATGGAGCAAGAAAAACAAGTAGCATAGAGAGCAGAAAAGCGATTACAATGGAAGAACAGTACTGTTCTTCTTTTTTTATAGAAAAAGGATAATAGACTAAGTGTAACGAAAAAAGATACAAAAAGCATTTATTGAGGAGAAAATATTATGAATCTACTTTACGTGGTGTTAATTGGGCAAATATTTCTTTTTTTTATTGGTGCAATTTATGCAATGGGGCAGACAAAAAGAACGAAAGATAATATGCCGTTACCTTTAGCAATTCGTCTTATTCTTAGTTTTTCTTTAACAGGTAGTGCAATTTGCATATGGTTACAAGATCCATCTGTAGAGTATAGTACGTGGGTTGCACTTGGTATGACTTTATCGACTGTGGGAGATTTGTTTATGGCTGGGCTGATTCCAATTGGTCATCGATTAATTGGAGGGATGGTTACTTTCGCTCTTGCTCATTGTTTTTATGTAAAAGCATTTTTGCAAACAGGAATTTCATGGAATGGTTTTTGGATTGGCTTACTCGTATATGGGCTCTTTCTAATTGTAGGATGGTTCTTCTTTATCCGAAATGATAAGCAGGATAAGTTGTTTACGATAGGAGCTCTAATTTACGGATTGTGGGTTGGAGGAATGGCTTGCTTTGCATTCGCCTTATATTATGAAAATACAGGGATATGGTGGATACCAGCGTTTGGTGGCTTACTGTTTGTAATTTCTGATTTCATTATTGGCGTGACAGATATCGGAGGGCGTAAATTGAAGTATGAGCCACTTTGGATTTGGTTTACATATGTAGCTGCTCAAATGTGTATTATATATGTGGGATTATAAAAAGATACTCTCAAAAATAGTGGATAGACTATTTTGAGAGTATCTTTTTTGCTTGTTAATTTGATCAGTATTTTTATTATAAAATTTCTAATATTATAATTTTATAATTCGGAATTTTGTAGAAAATCATCGGTCGTATTATTTATAATAAAAGTAAAAAGATGATGAGTTGGTGAAATGATGCAAAAGAAAAAACGTTGGCGTGAATTCTTTGGAACTATTGCAATTGCATGTTTATTGGTGTTTTTGGCGAAAATTTTTGTGTTTTTTCCGACGACTGTAAAAGGAGCATCTATGAGGCCAACGTTGCAAGATGGAGATAAGGTGATTGTTAATAAGTTAGCAAAACAATTTGAAAGCTATGGGAGAGAAGATATTATTGTTGTGAAAACAGATAATTTTTATGTCAAAAGAGTGATTGGATTGCCTGGAGATATAATTGAGATGAGAAATGATCAATTATATGTAAATTCTGAAGTGAAAGATGAAGAGTATTTGGATAGTAATAAAAAACAAGCAGAAAAAAAACTTATGAATTTAACAGAGGACTTTGGACCGATTACAGTTCCTGAAAATAAGATTTTTGTTATGGGAGATAATCGCTTAATAAGTAAAGATAGTAGAAATGGTTTAGGTTTTATTGATAGAGAAGATGTGTTAGGAAAGTTAGCAGGCATTTATTATCCGTTTGAACATATGAAAATAATAAAGTAAAAAAAACCAAGCAAATTTTAGTTTGCTTGGTTTTTTTGTTAAACAATAGGAGATTCGTTTGATACAAAGATATCTTCATGTTTCTTTGTAGTACTTAAAACAAATTTATGTTGTAGTAATTGTAGTTTAAATAACGCCAAAGGATCATGATATGTTTCTGGATTGCTTCTTAGCGTCGCTAATGTTTGCTCGTCTTCCTGTATCTCAAGTTGAGCTGCATCTACATTTTGTTTCAATATATTAAGTGGATCTTTGAAGAACATCATGATATCACGTTCTAATGCACCTTCAAATACTTCAAATTGAAGGAAGAATTGTTTGGAAATTGTGTGAGCAATTTCTGTATAGTCTTCTGTTTCAATATATTGTTTATATTTGTTGGCGAGCATAGATTGGTTTTTTTGCATATTACCAAATAATTTTCCGGCACTTTTTAAGAAAAACTGTGTCGGTGTAAAGCGTAATAAAATATTGATGTTCGTTACTGTAATTCGATTTGTCATTCGTGCAACATCTCGATTCCAATCATCTAATAATTTGAAATCGCAAGGAAGTTTCATACGTTCTTCTTTATATAATTTATTAAACGTTTCACTCATTTCATCTAAATAAGCTTGAGCTTGAATAAATTCATTATGTGCTGTTTCAATCCATTCTTGAATAGACCCAGTAAATTTAGGAAGAAGTACCTGTTGTACATGCTTTTGAACACGTTCATTCATTGCAGCATTTAATTCTTCATGAACTAGTTTGAAATCACTATCTTCTTGAACAAGATCAGAGCAACTCTGTAATAATTCAGGAATTTGAGAATGTATATCTCGTGTAATTTCTTCTTTCGTTAAAAGATAGGATTCGGTAATAGAGCGAATTTTATCTTTTTCAAGAGCAGTAAGGTTATTAATAAATCCAGTAAGTTTCACTGAGATGTGTTTATTCCAGCGTACGGATTTTACTAATGTATTTTCTAATTCCACACGTTCATTTATGAGATAAGCAATTGTCTTTTGTGTAAACCATATTAGCTTTTCTATACGTTCTTTTTCTATATCGCGTTTTGCAAGATTAGAGAGAATAGATTCTGTTACATCTCCAAGTTGCTGGCTACTCTCTTGCGAAGGAGAGTATGGGAAGAATTGTGCATCTGGAAAATGTACTTTAAGTTTACTAATTAGTTTTTCATTAGTAGTCGTATTATTTGTGTGTAATACGAAGTGAATTTGTAAGTTTGGTACTTGTTCACGTAAATAAATTAATGTATCAATTTCTTTACTATGCAATGGTGAAGAAGAATTTAATACGTAAACAAGACTATCTGCTGCTTGTAAGTATTCAAAGTATGCATTGTTTTTATCCAATTGCTCTTGAATGGATGGTGTAAGAAGAAATGTAAACTTATTTTTTCTTAAAAACCTACTTGGTAGCTTAATTTCTATACATTTTTTCTCAAGTTCTGACTGAGCAGATGTAGCCGTTATTTGATGGAATTCATCAAGGTTAGGGATATTTCGTATATCTAACTCGGTAAATTCTGTTATTTCAGTTTGACTAGCGTCTTTAAATAGAATAGGAGTTGTTAAAGTTTCAGTTAAGATGTTCTCTCCCAATATTGAATTAACAAATGATGTTTTATCATGGTCACTAGTTCCAGCTATTAGTAGTGGTGTGACATTTAAATCACATAGTTCATGGACTAGTAGCGTAAATTGATGACTTAAATCTACATCATTTTTCTCAGCCCATACAGCGATTGTTTCGAATAAATGAGAAACTGTTTCCATATTTACATCTGCTTCAGCTGATGTATTAGAAAGTAAGGATCCAGCACTTTTTACGAGTAATGATTCTAAAGTTGTAGGTGAGACTTCATTCCATGCTAACACTGCTGCAGAGACAACTAGAGAATCTTTTGCTTTCGTTAAACTAAACCAATTTGTTAATAAATTTGGTACAAGTCCGTTTAATTCATGCATAAAATGATTTCCGGTAATTAATGCAAAGTATGTTTCTTGATAGCGAGTAGAAATTTCATTCCAATCGTCATTATTGTCTGTTTCAATATGCAAGAATAAATGATTAATACTTTGAATCCAAGGAAGGTATAAGGATTCATGTTGATAGCTATTCCAAAGAGCAATAACAAGCTCTTTAAATTGAGCTTGATCAACAGCATATAGAGCTTTTAAAGACTCATAGAAATATTCAGGCTTAATATTTTTTGTAAATCCTTTGTTTATGTAATTTATTAACGTATCAAACCAGTGTAAAGATTGTGTCCGAATACCTTCTTGAACAGCTAGTTCGATAGCGTTGTTCCAATCTTCTTGTTTTTCATAGAAAGAACGTGCAATTGCAGTAATATTTGGATAATCCGGTTGGAATGCAACAGCTTCACTAATCGTCTTAAAAGCGAGTCCTAAACGATCTTGTTCGATATAAAGAGAAAGAAGTTGTAAGGAAACCTCCATCGTAAGAGTTGTATCTTCCGTTTGAATAGATTGATAAATTTCTTCTGCCTTTGGTAAGAATCCTAGTTCAAAATAAGCATCTGCAATATTTTTTGTCGCCCAAAGTGCAAGAGCATTATTTACTTTTTCCCATTTAAATATAGCTGCTTCAAAATCTTTATTTTGATAATAAAATTCACCTTGAGCAAATCGAATATTAGAAATGTTGGAGAATTCATTTTTAGATTCATTTATATATGCTTCACCGAGTACTTCGGATGCAGGAGTAGAAGTTTCTTCTGTTAAAAATGTTTTATAGTAAACTTTTTGAATAAATTGATTTTCAATGGTCATGTTCGTTCCCCCCTGTATAATTTAGAAAAATGATGTCGTATGTAAAAGGGTGTATGTTCTTTTAATAGGTAGAAGTTGCATTATATAGACCAAACTATGTTTTTGCTAGATATATCATTTTTCTTGAGAGTTAAACCGTTGCGAAAAGTAACTTTCCTTTATTGTAACAAAAAAACACGCATATGAATTTTTATTTTTTATCGGGTTATTTGCGGGCAGTAAGAATCTAATCTCAAAATTGTTGAATGTAAGTAAGTTATGTGGGAGTCGGGATGTCTGTAGAAGCAAGATTGGCATAGGTTAATAATTAGTAGAGGATGAACAAAACTCCCACTGATTAAAGTTTCACTTTATCTTTGTTAAAGGAAAGAATAGAAGTAGAGTTCATTATAAAAACAATGTATAGTCAATATGTATACCATGTTTGCCTTAAAGATAGAAAGGGTACAATGTGGAATAACGATCGTGCATAGGATGTGTCTTCCGAATGGAACAACATATTGGCGAGTTAATCGCGCATTATGGCTATTTTGGAATTGTTATAGCTTTGGCTGGTGGGATTGTCGGATTACCGATACCAGACGAGTTTTTATTGACCTTTGTTGGTTATAATGTTTCAAAAGGAGTTATGTCAGGAACTGCTGCTTTTTTAAGTGGGATGGCTGGTGCGATGTTAGGGATCACGTTAAGCTACATATTAGGTTTAAAACTTGGGCTCCCTGTTTTAAAGAAATATGGGCCGAAAATTAGAATTAAAGAACATCACATTGAAAAAACACATATTTTATTTGAAAAATATGGGCCATTTCTTTTAATGATTGGTTATTTTATACCGGGAGTACGTCATTTAACGGCATATTTTGCTGGGGTATCAAATTTGACACTTTGGCGTTTTTGTTTGTACGCTTACGGTGGTGCGCTCATTTGGATAAGTGTTTTTATTGGGCTTGGCTGGAAGTTAGGCGAGAAGTGGCGCTTCGTTGAGTATAGTTTACATCATTATGGAATATGGATTTTATTAATTTCAGCAGTTGTTACATGTGTTGTATGGTTGTACATAAAGAAAAAGAAAAACCGCTAATAGCGGTTTTTTAGCTGAAAGCAATAAATAATACACCAGCTGTAATAAAGACTACACCAACACCGGTCATAAAGTTTAACTTTTCACCGAGGATAATCATAGCGAGAATGATAGAAAATACGACGCTTAATTTATCGACAGGAGCTACTTGTGAAACCTTTCCTGTTTTGAGGGCAAGAAAATAAAATAGCCATGACGAAGCACCTGCAACCCCACTTAATGTGATAAATAGCAGTGCTTTTTTATTTAGCAGTACGTCGCCGATATTTTGAAATTTACCTTGTATGATAATAACGCCTATCATAAATAATGCCATAATAATAGATCGAATTGTTGTTGCAACGTTTGCATCGATGCCGTCTAAACCAAACTTTCCAAAAATAGATACAAGGGCAGCAGCAATTGCTGATAATAGTGCAAATAAGAGCCACGAACTCATAGTAAAATTCCTCCAATCTTACAGTATTATACATGAAAATGATTCTCATGTATAAAGTTGAAGCAATTGAGCTTTATAGAAAGCGCGACTTCAACTTAACTTCTTGCTCCACCTGAATTTTAAGGTGGGAGTTTTACTGCCTGTAAATAGTGGGCTAAATAACGAAATAATCCCCACCTTATATTTTTAATAAGGTGGGGATTATTATACTACTCTGCAATTTCCTCATATAAAAAGTACGTTACATTATAAATATGTTCTACTTCATCGTCTGTCATAAACAATAATTCGTCACGCTCAATCCCTTTTTTCTTTTCAATAAACTCAATCATATTTTTGCGTTCTTCTCTCTTCATCAATTTTATTTCTCCTCTCAATCTGTTTTAATACAGTTTATTTAAGTTACTGCTATTATATAACAGAATCTTTGGAAAGTTCCACCTATTTTATTATTTTTTTTAAAAGAACTTTTCGACAAAACAAGCCCACCTAAGGGGGGGCTTGTTTTATTTTATAGTCGTAAAAACTCAGGCTCCGTCGTACCCGCACCATCAATGTAATAAATTGTGTCGGGATTGATTTTGATCAATACGTAATTAGGGTCTTCAGGACCGAGTAACCAACGTTTTAAGCTATTATTCCAAAACTTGTTTTTTAATGTTGAGTCTTCCTCGATTGAAGCTAACCCTTCAACTTCAATATAATCTTCATCTAATTTTTTTCCTTCTCGTCCGAGTAGTACATGGACATTAGGATTTTGTTCAATATCTGTTATCTTTTTTGATTGTCGATCTGTTGCAACATATAGTACAAAATCTTCATGGAAAAACATCATAAAGGCGCTATGAGGTTTCTCATTTCGTACTGTAGATAATACACCAGTACGTTGACCTTGAATAATAGTTGCGATTTTTTCTTTTAAGTGCATAATTTTAACCCCTTTTCACAATTTATAATTCTGTCTGTTTAAACAAGATAATTTAAATATCTTTCATACTGTTTTCTTCAATCCGATTTTTTAAACGTAATTGTGATGAAATCGGACAAGTTAGGAGAAGAATAATAATAATATTGAGGAGAAATACATACGATGGAAGGATGAAAAGCATGTTTAATAAAATATTTCTTATAGTAGCGCTTATAGGTGTACCACTATCTGTACTTGGAAAAACACTTCATTGGCCAGAAACAATTATGTTCGCTGTGTATTGTATTACGATTATCGCATTAGCTGGTTTTATGGGGAGAGCAACAGAGAGTCTAGCAATTGTTTCTGGTCCTAGAATAGGCGGATTATTAAATGCTACTTTCGGTAATGCTGTTGAACTTATCATTTCAATTTTTGCACTTCAAGCAGGGTTAATTGAAGTGGTGTTAGCTTCTTTAACCGGTTCTGTACTTGGAAATTTATTATTGGTAGGAGGGTTATCTTTCTTTGTTGGAGGTCTTAAATACAAAAGACAAAGTTTTAATGTATATGATGCAAGGCATAATTCAGCTTTATTAATATTTGCTGTTGTTGTGGCCTTTGTTATTCCAGAGATCTTTTCAATGAAGATGGACGCTGGCAAGACGTATCAATTAAGTATAGGTGTTTCTATTATTATGATTATCATGTACCTTGCTGCATTACTATTTAAGTTAGTTACGCACCGTGGTGTATATCAACATAAAAGTGACGAAGTAGCGCATGAAGAAGAGCCAGAGTGGTCAAAAGGGAAGGCGCTCCTTATTTTAGCGATAGCAACACTGGCAGTAGCTTATGTGTCAGAGGCACTCGTACATACTTTTGAAACTGTTGCAAAGTCATTTGGCTGGTCAGAGTTATTTATAGGGGTTATTATCGTTGCAATTGTTGGGAATGCAGCGGAACATGCGTCTGCAATTATTATGGCTTATAAAAATAAAGTAAATATTGCAGTCGAAATTGCAATAGGCTCTACATTACAAATCGCCATGTTTGTTGCTCCTGTATTAGTATTGCTATCTATGTTTTTCGCGCAAAGGATGCCTTTAGTATTTACCATACCAGAACTTGTGTCTATGATTACAGCTGTTTTCTTAACGATTGCGATTTCAAATGATGGAGATACAAACTGGTTTGAAGGTGGCACTTTACTAGCGGCGTATGTCATTATGGGAATTGGTTTTTATTTATTATGAAAAATAGGCATAACAATTGCGCTCAGAGAAAACAATAAACGAAGTAGTATATATACCTACATAGGAAGGAGCCAGACAGGTGAAACGAGTATACAGCATATGTCTTTCAACTATGGTCTCGTTTATTTTATTATTTCCTAACATGAGTTTTGCAAAGACAACAGTAGGAACAAAAATGCCTTCATCTGTTTTAAATATTTCTAAAGACAATACATTTCCAAATGATGCGCAAGATTTACCGCGTTTACAGCCGAGTAAGTTTGCTCAAGAATTATTAAAAACAGCAAATATTAAAATTGAAAATCCGGACTTAATTCGAATGTTTAATGAAACGACAATTTCGAATGCGCCGCTTGCGGTAGGGTACCGAGCAAAGATTTATTTAGGGCAATGGGCTTTACATTATGAATCGATTGATACATCGGTTAATTGGGAATATAAACAAGTAAATCGCAATGTTTACGATAATCGTGGAGGAGATCGCCTATATCCACTTCGCTATAAGCAAGAAACACAAAAGACGGTTGAAGGCGATTTAACAGCAGATATGAAAGATGCTGCAGATGTGAAAAAAATGATGCTTCTCAAAGCACTTGAAAAAGTACAATTCCCCCTTTCGTTTAAAACGACCATTGGTTATGGTACTGGACATGAGCGTGTGTATAATATTAGTCCGAGTCAACTCGGATATTTATACGCTTATACACCAGCAGTAAATGAAAAAGGAAAAGTAACATTTGGAGAAGTGTATCTTGTATTAAAGGGAAATCAAAAAAGACTTGTTGTGAAAAATATTACTTCTCAAGGAATTGGAGCTGCTATTCCAATTCATGATCATTTGTATTTTAAATTCATTTCTTCTTCCCACTCGCAATAACATGAAAAAACGTCAGCTTATAAGCTGACGTTTTTTTATAATGTAATGTTTGCTGTTTTTGATAAGAAATCTTCTGTCGGATAGTAGCTGTTTTTTACAAGAACATTTGGTCCAAGACATTTTACTGCAGGACAGTGACAGCTTAATGATTTTGCTGTTTTTGAAGCGCTCCATTTTTCATAAGCTTCTTGTAATGTGTTTGTTTGTATGTTTCCTAGAAGTGGAACATCACCAAAATCAGTAACGATAATATTGCCATCAAAAATATTTACATTTAAGCGTGAACGACCATCTGGATCGTTACGAACAGTTACATTTTTGCTCTCTTGTAACTTTTTAAATGTGGCAATGTCTCGCTCGTCATCGCTACAAGCATAGAAAGGTAAAGTTCCAAATAACATCCATACATTTTCATCGCGAATTTCTAGTAAATGCTCAATCGCATCACGAATTTCAGCTTTTGTTAAAATCTCTAGATTACTCGCGAAGTCACTTGGATACATTGGATGAACTTCATGGCGTTTACAGCCCATCTCTTCGACGATTTGGCGGTGAATATGTTCAATATGTGGTAGAGTTCTTTTGTTTAACATTGTTTCGGCAGATACAAGTACACCTGCATCTGATAGAGCCTTACTATTTGTAATCATTCTTTCGAATAATTTTGCACGTTGTTCGTAAGTAGGCTTACGCTCCATCATTGCAAATCCGCCTTCAACGAAGTCATCGATTGTTCCCCAGTTATGAGAGATATGCAATACGTCTAAATAAGGAATAATTTGTTCGTAACGTGCTAAATCTATAGTTAAGTTAGAGTTGATTTGAGTGCGAACGCCTCGTTCATGGGCGTATTTTAAGAGTGGTGTTACATAGTTGTCGACGGATTTTTTTGACAGCATAGGTTCTCCGCCAGTAATACTTAAAGAACGTAAATGAGGAATCTCATCTAATCGTTTTAATAAAAGATCCATCGGAAGCGGATTTGGGTCTTTCGGCTGTAACGTGTAACCAACAGCGCAATGCTCACAGCGCATATTGCATAACGTCGTCGTTGTAAATTCAACATTTGTTAATAGTAGTTTGCCGTACTCTTCAAGGTCCATATACGCTTCCCATGGATCGTAAGAAGGAGTAATCGGCTTCATTTTTTGTGATATCGTCATATGAAATACTCCTTTGACTATTGAAATAACAATTTGTCCATTCTCTATAATAGAAGAATATGTGCTTTTTATAAAGTGAAACTTTTTAGCATGAAAAGAGAGAGGGCTTACATTATAGTGGATGACTGTGACAAAATTGATGAAATTTCATGCCCATAGCAATCGTTTTTGCGGTATAATAAAAGCAACTCGAATTAAAAGGAGAGTGCCTTCATGGGAAAAGCAATTCAAGATAAAGATACACAATTAGTATATTTAAAAGAACGTTTAAATATGTTCATTGAAGTAATTGATACAATTGAACCCGAAGAAGTAGAATTAGAAGATGTAGATCGTCTTCTTGCAATGTTAGATGAATTAGAATTAAAATGTGAGCAATTTAAAAAAGACGAATAATATATTAAAAAGGCTACCAATTCCAATTTGGTAGCCTTTTTCTGTTCGGGTAATAGAAGGACGATAGAAAAAGAGGTATAATCAAGTTGTGAAAAATTTCATTTATGCTCTAATAGTGTGAAATAAATAGTTAAAGAGCATAACAATTGAATTTTCAGCTCATAACGTTTTGGTAGCGTTCACAATTGAGGGGGAAGTAACAATGGAAAAGCTTCAAGAAAGCATGTATCAACTAATTGTTGAAACGTCAACGAACTTACCGAAAGATGTTCGTCGTGCGATTCAACAAGCGAAAGAGCGAGAAAATGCAGGGACTCGTTCTGCGATGGCACTTGGCACAATTACAAATAATATTAAAATGGCTGATGATAACATCTCGCCGATTTGCCAAGATACAGGGATGCCAACGTTTAAAATTTATACACCAGTTGGTGTGAATCAATTAAAGTTGAAGGAAGCTATCTATAATGCGCTTGAGCGGGCGACAAAAGATGGTAAACTTCGTCCCAATTCTGTTGATTCTCTTTTTGGAGATAATAGTGGAAATAATTTAGGACCAGGTACACCGGTGATTAAGTTTGAACAATGGGAAAAAGATTATATTGATGCACGTTTAATCCTAAAAGGTGGTGGCTGTGAGAATAAAAATATTCAATATAGCTTACCGTGTGAACTAGAAGGACTTGGACGAGCTGGCCGTGATTTAGAAGGGATTCGTAAATGCCTTCTTCATGCAGTATATCAAGCACAAGGGCAAGGATGTAGCGCTGGTGTAATTGGTGTTGGTATCGGGGGAGACCGCACATCAGGTTATGAATTAGCAAAAAATCAATTATTCCGTACATTAGATGATGTCAATCCAGTACCAGAGTTACAACATCTTGAAGAGTACGTATTAGAAAATGCGAACAAACTTGGCATTGGTACGATGGGATTTGGCGGAGAAACAACTTTACTTGGTTGTAAAATTGGCATCTATAATCGTTTGCCAGCTAGTTTCTATGTATCTGTTGCGTATAATTGCTGGGCATATCGTCGCCTTGGTGTGAAAATCCATCCTGAAACAGGAGATATTATGGATTGGCTATATCAAGAAGGGGAAGATACACTTCAGCATGAAGTACAAGAAAAAACAGAGCAACGTGAGATTGTATTAGAAGCACCAATTACAGAAGAGCAAATTCGTGAACTTCGCGTTGGTGATGTTGTAACAATTAATGGCATGATGTATACAGGTCGTGACGCAATCCATAAGCATTTAATGGATAATGATTGTCCAGTAGATTTAAATGGACAAATTATTTACCACTGTGGTCCAGTTGTTGTGAAAGATGAAAATGACAATTGGCAAATTAAAGCGGCAGGTCCAACGACAAGTATTCGTGAAGAACCGTACCAAGGCGATATTATGAAGAAATTCGGTATTCGCGCTGTCATTGGAAAAGGCGGTATGGGTGCGAAAACATTAGCGGCTTTAGAAGAACATGGCGGTGTATATTTAAACGCAATCGGTGGTGCAGCGCAATATTATGCTGAATGTATTAAAGAAGTGAAAGATGTTGATTTCTTACAATTTGGTATTCCAGAAGCAATGTGGCATTTACGTATCGACGGGTTTAAAGCAGTTGTAACGATGGACTCTCATGGTAATAGCTTACATGCAGATGTTGATAAAACATCACTTGAAAAATTAGCTAGCTTTAAAGAGCCAGTATTTAAGTAAATAAAAAATGCATCTCGAATGATTCGAGATGCATTTTTTTGGTATATATAGAAAAACATGTTCAGCATGAAAGAATGCGTTGCAACAGAAACTACAAGTACGATTATATATGGAAAGGAGACTATTTATGAAATATAAATGGTTATATATCGGTCTCATTTTTTCAATTATGATGGCACTTGTTCCAGTTTCAGCACTGGCTTATACAAATACTCCACATAACTGGGGAATCCCGCGTCCTAAAAATGAAACAGTACCAGATGCAGGAAAGTTATATACAGATTTACTACAAAAAAATGGCGGGTTTTATTTAGGAGATACGAAGAAAAAAGATATTTATTTAACATTTGATAATGGATATGAGAATGGATACACAGGGAAAATATTAGATGTATTAAAAGAGAAAAAAGTACCAGCAACTTTCTTTGTAACGGGACATTACATTAAAACACAAAAAGATTTATTGTTAAGAATGAAGGATGAAGGACACATTATTGGAAACCATTCTTGGAGTCATCCTGATTTTACAGCGGTAAATGATGAGAAACTTCGTGAAGAATTAACGAGTGTAACAGAAGAAATTAAAAAAGTAACTGGGCAAAAAGAAGTGAAATATGTACGTCCTCCGCGCGGTGTATTTAGTGAAAGAACGTTAGCTCTTACGAAAGAAATGGGCTATTATAATGTATTTTGGTCACTTGCATTTTTGGATTGGAAAGTGGATCAGCAAAGAGGATGGCAATATGCGCATAATAATGTTATGACGATGATTCATCCAGGATCTATTTTATTACTTCATGCAATATCAAAAGATAATGCAGAAGCACTTGCAAAAATCATTGATGATTTGCGCGAGAAAGGGTATCATTTTAAAAGTCTAGATGACTTAGTAAAAGGCAATCAACCGTAAGCATGTATGCTTACGGTTTTCTCATGTTATAATGATGTGTAAAAAGGATGGGGAAACGTATGTGGAGCGAGCATGTTACGTTAGAGTATCCGTATCATTTTGAAGAAGTATTAAAACGTTTATCTTTTGATCCTCTTAACGTCATTCAATTAGATGAGAAAGTTATTTATATCCCGCTTTGTATCGACGAGGAACAGGTTGTTGTTCGCTTACAAGGGATTGGTACTGTTCAAAATCCACAGTTTTGGATTTCTAGTCAGACAGGAGATCCAGAGAAAGTCATGAAACGAATGAGAGCCATTTTTCATTGGAATGAACCGTTTCAAGATATACAAAATCATTTTTTAAACACATCATTACGTCCACTATTTGAAACATATGCTTATACTCCAATTATTTTAGAATTTGATTATTTTGCTTGTCTGCTTCGCTGTATCATTCACCAACAAATAAATTTGAAATTTGCTACTGTGTTAACAGAACAATTTGTGAAACGGTATGGAACAGAGAAGAACGGTGTATTCTTTTTCCCCACTCCGGAAATAGTAGCAAATATTTCAATAGAAGAATTGAGAGAGCAGAAGTTTAGTCAGCGAAAGGCTGAATATATAGTAGGATTAGGTCGAAGTATTGTCAGTGGTACATTAAATTTAGCGAGTATAGAAAATGGGACGGAAGAAGACATTTCAGCACAATTGTTGCCAATTAGGGGAATTGGTGCATGGACAGTGCAAAACTTTTTAATGTTTGGGCTTGGACGGAAAAATATGTTCCCAAAAGCGGACATTGGGATTCAGCGTGCAGTGCAAGGTATATTTCAATTAGATGATAAACCTGATGATGCATTTTTAGAAAAATTGAAACAAGAGTGTGAACCATACTGCAGTTATGCAGCGTTATATTTATGGAAAAGTATAGAGTAGAGGTGTAATAATGATACAAAAGCAACATGAGAGTAAGTTGGAAGTTGGTCAAACGTTTCCTGTGACAATTAAACGTCTTGGGATTAACGGAGAAGGCGTTGGTTATTTTAAGAGACAAGTTGTTTTCATTCCAGGGGCATTACCAGGAGAAGAAGTTGTTGCAGAAACAACGAAAATTCAGCGTGGCTTCGCTGAAGCGAAAGTGAAAAAAGTTCGTAAAGCTTCACCGCATCGTGTGAAAGCACCGTGTCCAGTATATGAGGAGTGTGGCGGTTGTCAGCTGCAACATTTAGATTATAAAGAACAATTGAATCAAAAGCGTGATATCGTTGTACAAGCATTTGAGAAGTACATGAAAAATAGTATGGAAGAGAAAATTCGTCCAACGCTTGGCATGGAAAATCCATGGCATTATCGTAATAAGAGTCAATTACAAGTGGGGCGTAAAGACGAAAAGGTTATTACAGGGCTATATAAACAAAACTCACATCAGTTAATTGATATCGCTCACTGTATGATTCAACATAAAGCAACGAATGAAGCGACAAAAGTTGTAAGACGTATTTTAGAAAAATTAAATGTTTCTATTTACAATGAGAAAAAACAAAAAGGTTTAGTACGCACAATTGTAACACGTACTGCAGTTCAAACAGGTGAAGTACAAGTTACACTTATTACAACAAAAGAAGAATTACCAAATAAAGAACAATTTATTGCAGAAGTACAAAAACAGATGCCAGCGGTTAAATCAATTATGCAAAATGTAAACTGGCGTAAAACATCTGTTATTTTTGGCGACAAAACATTTAAATTAGCTGGAAAAGAAGTAATTCAAGAAACACTTGGTGATTTATCATTTGAATTATCAGCACGTGCGTTCTTCCAGTTGAATCCAGAGCAAACCGTTGTTTTATATAATGAAGCAAAAAAAGCCGCTGCGTTAACAGGCGATGAGAAAATTGTAGATGCGTATTGTGGCGTTGGTACAATCGGTCTTTGGCTTGCAAATGATGCAGCGGAAGTACGTGGTATGGATGTAATTCCAGAAGCGATTGCAGATGCAAGAAAAAATGCAAAGCGTCACGGATTTACAAATACGAAATATGAAGCAGGTAAAGCTGAACAATGGTTACCGAAATGGGTAAAAGAAGGATGGCGTCCAGATGTAATTGTTGTCGACCCACCACGTACAGGTTGCGATGATAAATTACTGGAAACAATTTTAAAAGTGAAGCCGAAACAAGTTGTGTACGTGTCTTGTAATCCTTCTTCATTAGCACGTGATGTACAAGCATTAATGAAGAGCTATGAAGTGGAGTATGTGCAACCAGTTGATATGTTCCCGCATACAGCTCACGTAGAAAATGTAGTGAAGCTTGTTAGAAAGTAAAGTTTATTAATATTCCCTCATGGTATGAGGGAATATTTTCTATGAAGGAGAATATTATGCATAATTATAAATTAACAATTCAGTACGATGGCGCACGTTTTAAAGGATGGCAACGTCTCGGTAATAACGATAATACAATTCAAGGAAAAATCGAAAGTGTCATATCTGAAATGGTCGGAAAAGAAATTGAAATTATCGGTTGTAGTAGAACAGACGCTGGTGTACATGCTTTGAATCAAGTTGCTAACTTTCAAAGTGATGAGAAGTTAGTGGAACATAAAGTGAAAAAATATTTAAATCAATATTTACCTAATGATATTAGCATTACGAATGTGGAAGAAGTACATGATCGTTTCCATGCTCGTTACAATTCTAAAGCAAAAACATATCTGTATAAAATTTGGAATGAAGAGCATACAAATCCATTTATGCGTAAATACAGCATGCATGTGAATAAAAAATTAAATGTGAAAAGCATGAAAGCAGCTGCGAAACATTTAGTTGGTTCACATGACTTTACTGCTTTTTCAAATGCGAAATCAAAGAAAAAATCTATGGTTCGAGAAGTATATACACTTGATGTGATGGAAGAGGCAGGGTTTGTACAAATTAGAGTAAGTGGTAACGGCTTCCTTCATAATATGGTAAGAAAAATTGTCGGGGCATTAATTGAAGTTGGATTAGGACAATTAGACGCTGAAGCAATTCCAAACATTTTAGAGGAAAAGCAGCGCAATCAAATTAATTGTCTTGCTGAGGCAAGTGGGTTGTATTTAGAGAATGTTGAGTTTTAATGGCAAATAAAAAAATCGGGCTAAGTAGCTCGATTTTTTTTGTATTACGAAGATT
Source organism: Bacillus sp. B2-WWTP-C-10-Post-4 (assembly GCF_009183805.1). NCBI lineage: Bacteria > Bacillati > Bacillota > Bacilli > Caryophanales > Bacillaceae > Bacillus > Bacillus sp. B2-WWTP-C-10-Post-4. The sequence continues at coordinate 139,043 of NZ_WEII01000005.1, forward strand.
TCTCGTTTTTTATACGTAGCTTCAAATTCCAAAAAGCAGCAAGCATAATAGCTGCAAAGGAGCCGCTAATTGTTCCTAATAGCTTTGCATAAGGAAAGCTACTCATATCACCATTAATGAATAACATTATACATAGAACAGCAGGGAGAAGGTATAAGTAGTGTAATAACTTTAATTTTTTATCATTACTCATATATATAGCCCTTTCTAGCATGTTATATGTTTATTGTAACATATTTTACCAAGTTATTTTTTGCACTTGGAGACATGTTTATTTCATATGTGTAAATGCAGTTTTTTAATTCGATATTGTAAGTTTTGCCTACTTAATCCTAAAAATTTTGCAGCTTGTGAGATGTTGCCATGATGTTCTTTAAGAATTTGGTTAATGTAGTTCTTTTCCATTTTTTCTATTGTGTGTTTTAAAGTTTTAGGTGCATCAGTATTGTGATTAGTTAGTGCATGTTGCATATTGAATTCTGTTTTTATTCGTTCACGAAAGCGAGTAGGCATATGAAACGCTGTAATGATGGTTTCATCTTCTATCAAGTTCATGGAACCTTCAATTATATGTTCCAACTCCCGTACGTTTCCAGGCCAATCGTATGCATAGAAAAATTCTCTTACATTTACATCTACATCGGTTACATTGAGCCCAAATTGAGTATTATATTTTTCAATAAAGTGCTGAACAAGATCTGGAATATCTTCTTTTCTTTCACGTAAAGGCGGAAGACATAAAGTAACGACGCTTAATCGATAATATAAGTCTTCTCTTAATCGATTATGTGCGATGGCTTCGAAAGGATCTTCATTGATAGTTGCTATAATACGAACATCAATTTCTTTTTCGTGTGTGCCTCCGATTCTTCGTATTGTTTTTTCTTGTATAGCTCGTAGTAACTTCGCTTGAAGTGCTGGACTTAATGAGTTGATTTCATCTAATAACAAAGTTCCTCCGTTCGCTTCTTCGAATAAGCCTGATTTATCTATTGCTCCTGTAAAGGCACCTCGATTTGTGCCAAATAGTAGGCTTTCCATTAAGGTATCAGGTATAGCGGCACAGTTTTGTGAAATAAAGGGTTTGGTTGAACGCTGACTTTCATTATGGATGCTTTGTGCAAATAGTTCTTTACCAGTGCCTGTTTCCCCTACGAGAAGTATGGAGGAAGATGTACGAATTACTCTTTTTCCTTCTGTAATGATTGATTGAATGGCTTCAGAATCACCAATTATGTGATCAAAGGTAAATTTAGTGCTTTGTTTTCGAGAAGGACTTATTTTTATCGTTTGTTTTAAGTTACTAATTTCTTTTGATATTTCAATAGCGCCTTTAATTTTTCCATTTTCTATTATAGGGAAAGTATCGTTAATCGTTGTAATTTCTTGTCCTTTATTGTTAAAATACGTTTGTTTTATATTTTTCTTTGTTTTTCCAAATTTTAATGCCTCTATAAGAGTACTATTTTTATTTTCTTCAAATGCAAATACCTCTAAAGGACTTTTATATAATACATCTGAGCGTTCCATTGATTCAATTTCCATCATTTTGCGGTTATAGACAATCGTTTTACTTTCCTCATTAAT